>JAOZTO010000040.1 GCA_029942265.1 Desulfocapsa sp. | reverse complement strand
TTCATATGTGAACAAGCCAGATCGAACGAAGATGGGGGGCTAGCCGAATATTTACAATATTTACGAATCTTCTTTAAGCATTTCAGCCTTATCCGTTCGTTCCCAAGTAAATTCATCAAGCTCTCTTCCAAAGTGGCCATAAGCAGCAGTAGCTTGGTAAATAGGACGCAACAAATTAAGCTGCTGAACGATAGCTTTTGGGCGAAGATCAAAGTTTCGGCCAATGAGGGCGATGATGGCATCATCGTCAATTTTACCAGTGCCGAAACTGTTTACATTGATGGAGACAGGTTGTGAAATACCAATAGCATAAGCAATCTGAACTTCAAGTTCAGAAGCGATTCCAGCGGCAACAATATTTTTGGCAACATAACGTCCCATATAGGCAGAAGATCTGTCAACTTTTGAAGGATCTTTACCAGAAAATGCACCACCTCCATGAGAGCCTTTACCGCCATATGTATCAACTATAATCTTACGTCCTGTAAGACCACAATCACCGACAGGGCCGCCAATAACAAAACGACCTGTTGGGTTAATAAAGTATTTGGTGTTTTTGTCTACCATGTCGGCAGGAAGGGTAGGTTTAACAATCAACTCCATAACGCCTTCTTGAAGGTCTTCGTAGCTAACAGACTCGTCGTGCTGAGTTGAAAGAACAACAGCTTCAATACGCTTTGGTTTATTATTTTCGTATTCGATTGTAACCTGGCTTTTTGCATCGGGACGAAGCCAAGGTAATTCTCCAGACTTTCTGACGTCAGCTTGGCGTTTAACGAGTCGGTGGGAGTAGGTGATAGGCATTGGCATTAAAACCCGTGTTTCATCGCAGGCATACCCAAACATCAAGCCTTGATCCCCTGCACCTTGGTCAAGATCCATGCCACTGCCTTCATTAACACCCATGGCAATGTCGGCAGATTGTTTGTCGATTGATGTGAGAACTGCGCAGGACTGCCAGTCAAAACCCATTTCAGAAGAGTTGTATCCAATGGATTTAATAGTGTTTCGTACAACTTCCGGCATATCTACCCAAGCACTTGTGGTAATTTCACCAGCAATAACAGCCATACCAGTGGTTACCATGGTTTCACAGGCAACACGTCCGGCAGGGTCTTGTTTGAGGATGGAATCGAGAATGGCGTCAGAAATCTGATCAGCTACCTTGTCAGGGTGGCCTTCCGATACAGATTCAGATGTAAACATGTGATTTGACATTGAATTACTCCAGTTGTATATAGTGGTTTTTTCAGCTATAAAAAAGGTAATAAGAGTTTTGTACCTATTCATTTAAGCTATTTGGTTAATAAAAAAGGTAACTTTGTAATATGACGTTGAAACAGGATATTGTCAAGTTTAAAAAGATTGGACGGCAACAGTTTGTTTTAGAGTTTAATTCGTTTGACCTTTGACTCTGCTTATTGTTATTAATAAATAGGGAAATCATCATTGCTGTTCAACTGCACCTCATCTTCGCCCATTTGAATATTCTCACATAGCAAACTATGCTACGAATGTCCAAATGAACGAATATGAGGCACCTCTGAACAGCAACAGTTCACAGGGTTATACAAAATATCGGGTATAAATGAGTCCGTTGATTTAATAGCATTTTGGCTTGATGTCGAGATAAATGGAAAATTTTACCACAGGCATATAGTTGATATTCCGAGGATAAAATTTTTCATTTAACGAAGAGATCGGGACAAAAGGCATTAAATCAACAGGCTCATAAATCAGCTATTAAAACCACTGTTTATATAAGCTTTTGAGTTGTGTGAATAGTTGAATGCGAGAATAACAGATCAAGGGAGGGATTGCCCCCCGTTGGAGAAAGTATGTCCATAGAAGAAGCTAAAGAAGTATTACAAATAGAAGAACAAGGATTAGCGGCTGTTCGTGAGCGTATAGGAGAGGAGTTCCTACAGGCAGTTGATACAATTCTAAATTGTTCCACAAGGGTGGTTATAACTGGTATTGGGAAATCCGGTATTATTGGACAAAAGATTTGTGCCACATTGAATTCGACTGGAACACCATCATTTTTTCTGCATCCAGTGGAGGCTATGCATGGAGATTTGGGTATGGTCTCAGCCTCTGATGTTGTGGTCGCTATCTCCTATTCTGGAGAGACAACCGAACTGAACGGATTGCTCATCAGTTTGAAAAAGCGAGGTACAAAAATTATTGCGATGACTGGTGGCAAAAGTTCAAGTCTTGCACGAGCAAGCGATATTGTGCTAGATATTCAGATACCAAAAGAAGCATGTCCATTAGGACTTGCACCCACGGCGTCAACCACTGCAACCCTTGCCATGGGGGATGCTTTAGCAGTTGTTTTATTGCGGCGAAAACAATTTCAGCCAGAAGATTTTAGAGAGAATCATCCAGGTGGTAGTCTTGGAGATAGGTTAAAAGTAGATGTCAGCGAGGTGATGCTGAAAGGTGATGCAATTCCAAGTGTGAAGCAGGGGACAACAGTGGCGGATGCTGTTGATATTCTCAATAGAGAAAATCTGGGTGCGGTGTTGATTGTTGATATGGATCGTTGTGTTTGTGGTATAATAACTGATGGTGATGTAAGACGAGCTCTTGCCGAAGGACGGGATCAGAAAACTATCAAAGTGGACGATTTAATGACAGCAAACCCTGTTAGTATAATTGGGTCAAGGCAGGCGGTTGATGCTTTGAGTATTATGCAACAGCATGAAATTACAATTCTACCAATTGTGGGAGAGAAGAAGGAACTTGTCGGGATTCTACATCTTCACGATCTTCTTGGAAAAGGTGAATTTAGATTTTTAGTGTGAGGAATGATTATGTGCCAAATGAGTGTGCTGATTGTTGATGGATCTGATCAGGAACTGGTTATGGAAAGTGTAACTAGGCTGGAGGCAAAAGATAATGGAGTAGAGGTGAGTACCTTTTTCGAAGAGCCTAAATTCGTATCTGGCGTGCGTGTGCAGGAGATAGATTTTTTAGGTGGAAAAGTGCTTTTGGAACGAACATAAAGAATTTTTTGAATCCATAAAATGATGGTGTCGTAAAAAGTCTGGAATTGGGATGGATTTGTAAAAAACTTCATATTCGAGGCGTAAATATTCGGCTAGCACCCCATCTTCGCTTGATCCGGCCTGTTCACATATGAACCAATATAGTTCACAGGCCGGATCAAACGAACCTGGGGCACTATCCAAACATTTACAGTTCAGTGGTTGAGCCTATTTTTGCCCCCAACCCGAATGTTTACTTCGAGGCACGGAAATTTCTTATCATTTCGGCGTACTAGAGTACGTTGAAATGATAATAAATTTGCAGTAACGAAGAAGATGAAGAGTTTTTACGAATCCATCATAAAATGAGCTGGTGAGGAAACAATGAATCAAATGGAAAAATTACAGGTACTGCTGCCGCATTGGATTGATCACAACAAAGGCCATGCTGAAGAGTGTAGGAAATGGTTGGCTGATCTGGAAACTAACAAGGTGCACACACACCTTGCAAAAGCATTAGATGCTATGGCACTTGTCACTAAGGAGCTAGAAGAAGCATTGAACGCAGCAGGTGGCCCCAAAAACGGTCATGAACATGTTCACCACCATCACTCTTCGGAGTAAAAACTCCACTTCCCTGTTCGATGGGAATAGAGATAATCCATCTGTAGACGTAGGGGGCGGCCTCCAGTTGTTTCACTACATTGCATCCGGAACAATGATTGTCCTCCGATATTCTTTAGAAACTTCACAGCAGGAGCACTGAGAGAAGAACGTGAAGCAGCCGGATAATGTTTCAAAAAGAGTTTCTTGTAGTTCTCTTTCAGATATTCAGTCTGACTTATGCGTTGTAGTTGCTGTTTTGCATCATTGATTTGTGCTGTGCTTTCTGTTGCGATTGATTGGAATTCTGTTTGTCCTGAAAATGGGCTTTCCGTAATCAACTCTTTAATATGCTCTAACTTTTTAATGGCCGAATCATATTCCTGTGATTGCAAGTGTTTTCCAACAGCCTGTTTGTCTTTGATCACCGCTGCATGCAACATGATACGAGAGATTTTGACGCTGTTTTCTTCAGTGTCGATCTCTTGTAACAGCTTGGAGTTTTCTTCAAGAAGTGCAATTGCTTTTTCATATTGAGCGGTGACTTCATCCCATTTGGAATCCGAAAAAGCTTTTTTTCCTTTTTCGATACTTATGTAAAGTTTGGTTTTAGCAATATTTTCTCTTAGAAAATTTCCTAATTGTAGTTCAGGGCTAGGGAATGCTTTGCTCAATTCCAATGCTTGCTGGTAGTTGTTTAGCGCATCGTCCCATTCTTTTGCCTCAAAATGTTTGTGTCCCTGATCCTGCAGTGTGTTAAACTTGGCTTGCGCTAATTGATTTTTCAAGGAATCGATGTTGTTTGCTAATACGTGTTGGTTTGTTTTGGCAAGTGAAAGCGCCTGATTGAAATGCTCTGTTGCTTTAACCCAATCGGAGAGGGCCAGATATTTTTCTCCAGCCTGCATAGACATATAAAATTGTGAGAGTGATAGTTTTTGCAGTGTTTCAGTAAGAAGAGCATCGTCAATAAGGGTAGTCTTTTCTGAAATTAACAACGCATTTTTGTAGCTGTTTGCTGCTTCTAGCCAATGTTCTTGTTTATAGAAAGAGTCTCCATTGTTCTTTGCCTTTTTGAAATTGAGTAGGAGAACTTTTGTAGTTTTTGAGACATATTGCCCATCAACAAGAATTTTCCCCATGAGTCCTTGTTGAAGTTTTGGGGAATTGAGAATAGTCTGAAGTTTTTGTGTAAGTTCTTTTTTGTCATTTTGTTTGACTATACGTACTTTTTTTAGGAGATTGAGTGCTTGGGAGCATTTCTGTTTAGAAGCAGTAAAGCTTTCTGTTTGCAAGAGAGTCTGGCATTCTCCATATAAAGTAGTCGCTTGATCCAACGTAGATCCTAAAGAGAAGTACGAAAAAATCAACATAGCAATGAGTCCAATGGAACCACCTGTAAAAGCAATCCTCAGCCACTTTTTACTGACGGCTTTTTTGTCTTCAAAAAATGTTCGTTGTTTAGTTTTTCTAGTGGGAGAGTTGATTGCTTTCGCTGACTTTTGTTTAGCGTTACCAGTTGAACTTTCTGTATTGTTGCCTAAGCCACCGAGGAGTTCAATGGCTTGTTGAGCTCGTTCCTTTGATTCTTGCAGTAGTGGATAATCAGAAACCAGTTGTTCAATTTGATTGAATTTCACCAGTGCTTTTTTCGGTTCTCCTTGGTGTTCTAGGTTTTCAGCATCATGATATAGAGCCATGGCTTTATCCATGGCTGTCTGTATCTGTTCTTCGAACTTGGATCTGTCTTCAAAATCATGGTCAATGGATTGGAGTTTGCGTGAAAGAAACTGGAATCGGTGCTGCTTAGCCATGACTGTCAAGTGGTCTATATCGATATCGAATGTTGAACCAGAAGAATGTGATGATTCCATAGATAAGGGCTCCCCAAAATCTCCATTTCCCACTGTATCGATATCATCAATAGAGAAGTCTTCTTCTTGTGAAAACGAAGAGAAATCAGCTGATGTCAATTGTGTGAAATCTGAACTGTCAAAGGGGAGCTGGTCTTTGTTTGCAATGTACCATTTAGCCGCATCACTGTTAAAGGCATTGCTCTCTGAAAAAATTTCTCCAGAGATCATTTTGCCAATATGAATAAGAAGTTTTGGGATGGATTTTTCTGATTCCCAAGCATCGCCAATGCAAATGGCGGAAGAATCAAAATCTGGATGGAATGTGGGACTTTCAGGCAGACAGTTTGGCGGAAAATGAGGGAATCCAAATGGGAGCGAGAGTGTAATGGTATGAGTCTCACATGGATAAATATCACCGTCTTCTTCTTTACAGATACCGGTAATTTGGTAATTTACTGTGTAACTGTCTGGTGGAATACTATCTCCAGGAGTTACTGTGATACGTGGAATGTCTACGAAGTAATTACTTACTTCCTGAAAAACAGTTTCGAGGTGGTTGCTGGATGTGTTCATAGCAAATTACTAACTCACTTTTAAAAAGGTATTAATCCGACACTCATTTCAAGGCACCTTTTAGTATAGCAGTAACTTCTCGTAAAACAAAAAAATAATGGTATTATTATATGTTTTTTTATTTTATCATACAAATAAAGGTGATTAAGGTAGCCTTACAGCTAAACTGGAACGAAGATAATAGGTAGCTGAAACAGCCATTACGACCTCTATAAATAATAATGAAACAGGTTAAACTTTATTTTAAAATAACTGTGGATAGCAACTGCCCATTGTACAGGAAGGGAGAAATTTTAACGCTCTCTGATAAGGCACTCGTTTGTCCGGAAAACAAGCCGGCCTGTCTTATCCTTGTTCGAGAGATGACAGGCCTACTGTTCGACCATATAGATTCCGGCCTTGAAAGTGCTGCACTGGAAGAAAAAATGTATAGCTGTAGTGGCTGTACCGGATTGATAAAATTCATTCGAATTTCTGAACAAGAAAGTACCCTAGCCCCTCCTGTCAGCAATGATGCTAATGTTGCTAAGGAAAAATCGGTACTTTTGGAAGGTATTCGTGAATTTCCCATTATTAAAGCTATTCCCGATACTGACTTGCCCGAGTTTGTACAAAGTTTCAGGAAAGAACGACTGCCGGCTGGTTCTACTTTAATCACCAAAGGACAGACCAGTTTATATCTTTATTTGATTGTTTCTGGTGAAGTTGTGGTTAGCGATAATTCATTATTGATTGCAACGCTAGGTCCCGGTGATGTGTGTGGTGAAATGAGTTATCTTGGAGGAGATGTTGCGGGAGCTGATGTGAAAACATTAACGGAATCAGAAGTGCTGGTAATTTCAGGTGATCTGTTTAGTAAGCTGCTTGATCGCACTCCTGAGTTACAAATGTTTATGGCAAAGATTCTAGTTCAGCGTTTGAGTCAATCCAATGCCAGCCACTTCAACACTTTTGATGCGTGTATGAGTGGATGGATTGCTGAAATGCCTCCTGCAGAGCTTTTTCAAATTTTCCATATGAATCAAAAAA
The DNA here is from genome assembly GCA_029942265.1 of Desulfocapsa sp. Classification (GTDB taxonomy): domain Bacteria; phylum Desulfobacterota; class Desulfobulbia; order Desulfobulbales; family Desulfocapsaceae; genus Desulfocapsa. Next base: position 4,425 of record JAOZTO010000040.1, on the reverse strand, counting down.
CTGGGGTACTCAGTTTGGAATTCCCTCGCGGCGAAGCGAAGGTATCTTTCCGTGAAGGGTGTGTTATTAATGCACAGTATCGAAACAAGATCAACGAAGATGCTATATTTGATATGCTCAAAGAGAAGGAAGGTCGTTACAGTTTTACAACAGGGCTGACAGCAGAAGAGATGAAAGCAGCCGAGATTGGTGATTTTATGATGCTTCTGATGGAAGGGATCAAACGAGTGGATGAAGCTATTGAGGTATCAGAGAACGATTAGGAATACAAGATAACAGTTACAAAAATGGAGGAAGTTGCAGTATTTCCATAAAACTTCTAACATGAAATTCAGCTGGCAGGGCTTTATTCTTAAAAGCTATCAGGCGCATGTCGCATCCGGCAGAATGTTCACGATCAATAGTGGAATCGCCTATATAAATGGCTTCATCTGCACTACAGTTGCAATAATCTAAAATTTCCAGGAGTGCATCAGGCGCAGGTTTGGGACGCGTTGCATTTTCTGCGGTCATCACTTTGACAAAGTAGTCCTTCAGTTTGAAGATCTCCAAAACCTGTTTCATGGTGTTTGTTCGATTGGTGGAGACTGCAAGCTGATACCGAGGAGAACATATATCGAGAAATTCGATAAGATCGCTTTCCATATTCATATATTGTAAAAATGGAGCATATCCTGTCTCCAATCGTAACGCATCAACGTCTTGAATATTCTGCTGCGGATAGTGGCGAAAAATATGGCGGGTTGATTCATGTACATTGTGGATATGGACATAGTCCAGTTCCTCAGCATTCATAACCGGATAGCCAAAATGTTGAAGTAGAAAATTGTAGTACGTTTGATTGGCGAATTTGGAATCAAACATCACTCCATCACAATCAAATATAACAAGTTTTAGTTTCATTTTTGAAAAAGTATCCTATGAAGCCACTCAATGCCATAGAGGAGCAGTTGCTCGTCTTCTTCGTAGAGAGTTTTGTTGGTTGAATAATGATCTTGTTGTGGCAGTGTTTTGTTGTTTAGTTGTGTGCGGAATGCGTCAAGGTTGTAGAGAGCGAGAACAAAAAACTCAACTTGTTGTATTGTGAGTCGCATGCCACGACGAATCTGTTCATGTTGCAACAAGTTTGCAACTTTGTCATTGTAATAATTGTAGTGTTGCAAGCCTTGCTCTTTGCAATATTTTACAGTCGTCTGGGATTCACCTTCCAAGAATCCGTGGCAATGGGGTTCTCTTAGTAAGACAAAAAATTCTTCAGTATTCTGGTCATTTCCGCATGTGACTGCCCGACCCATGGGATAAGCACGACACGCCCCCGGTCTTCCCGAATAAACTCTACACCCTGTATCAGAGACAAAAACACAAGATGCCTGTCCATCATCAATCATTGTGAGATAGAAACGGGGGAAGGCATCCGTTGCATCCTGCTCTTGAATGACATAGCGATCAAGAAAACTTGCAGAATCAAGTCTTGTTTCCCGCTTTAGCCGTAGTATGTCATAGGGCGTCAGGGCAAGCTCAAGCTCTCTGCAGCAGTTTGTGAAGCAGTGAACTTTGGGATGGCAAGCAAAATTGAACGGTTCGTCAGAGCCAATTTTGCTGACATTTTCAGGTAGCTGGATCTGGCTTGTCATGGATCACTTTTTTTTCAGGCCACAGGGTGAGTACAGGGCTTGCAATAAATATTGATGAATAGGTACCCACTATTACACCAAGAAGAAGAGCTAGTGCAAAGTCGTGGATGACAGATCCGCCAAGGAAAAAGAGAGCAAGAAGTACCATCGCAGTAGTCAAAGAAGTGACAAATGTACGACTCATCACCTCATTAATACTTCTGTTGATCTGCTGTAGTAGTGAATGATCCTCTGATTTCTGCATATTTTCCCGAATACGGTCAAATACAACCACTGAGTCATTTAATGAATATCCAGCCAAGGTGAGAAGAGCTGTTACGATTAGCAGTGTTATCTCAACGTTTAAGAACCAGCAGATCCCAAGCACCACGATGACATCATGGAATGTTGCAATGGCAGCAGCCAGTCCAAATCGTATGTCAAAGCGCATGGCAAGATAGAGGATAACACCGATCAATGAAATAAAGATGGCCTGCACGGCTTTGTTTCGTAATGCGGCACTTACCGAAGATCCAATTTCGGACTGGCTTTCAAGGACAAAACCTTTATCTGTCATATGTGTGTCAAGCAGTGCGGTGATCTGTTCGCTAAGATCATGCACAACTTCTTCAGATTTTTTGATCTTAACGATCAGGCGATGTTCACCTTCTACTTCTTGAAGATTGGCGTTTTTAAGATCGTTGGCACTAAAAACTGTTCGTACCTCATCCATGGTGAAATCAGCAGTTGCTTTATATTGCAGCAGTGAACCACCAGAGAAGTCAACACCCATATTGGCCTGTCCTCGTGTGATCTGAATAAAGGCAATAATACCAATAGTTACGAGTATAGCTGAAAAAGTAAATGTGAGTTTACGTATCTTCATAAAGTCGAGGTTTGGTTTTTTAACAAACTGTAGAAAATCCAGTTTCTTCAGAAGGCGGTACGAATAGAGGGTGTCAAAGAGTAAACGTGAACAGAAAAGTGCAGTAAAAAGGTTGAAAATAATACCAAGGGATAAGGTGATAGCAAATCCTTTAATCGGACCGGTTCCAAATATAAACAGAGCCATGGCAGTGATCAATGTTGTTACCTGGGAATCGACAATAGTCCAGAAGGCTTTGGAAAAACCACCATCCACACTTGATTTCACTGATTTTCCTAAATTGTACTCTTCACGCATTCGTTCAAAGATGAGAACGTTGGCATCAACTGCCATACCGATGGAGAGAATGATTCCTGCGATACCTGGAAGTGTGAGCGTTGCATTCAGGATAGCTAGCCCAGTAAACAGAAAGAGTATATTTAATATAAGGGCTGTGTTTGCAATGATGCCGGAGAGTCTGTAATAAATGGCCATAAAGGCAAGTACTATGAGTGCGCCAAAGATACCAGCAGTCATTCCTTTATTGATTGAATCCTGGCCAAGGCTTGCTCCGACAGTCATGTTTTGGATAATATCAACTGGAGCTGGAAGCGCACCAACACGAAGAACAATGGCAAGATCTGCTGCATCTTCATGAGTAAAACTTCCACTGATTTGTGCAGAGCCGCCAAGGATTTTTTCTCGGATTACTGGGGCGGAACGTACTACATCATCGAGAACGATGGCCATTCGCTTGCCAACATTCTCCTCAGTCAGTTTAGCAAATACACGCCCACCCTTTGATGTGAAATCAATGGAAACGTAGGGTTCGTTGAACTGATTGGATATGCGAACCTGGGCATTTTTGACCATCTCTCCTGTCATTAAAATCTGATTATCAAGGAGGATTGGGCTGATTCTCTCTTTTCCGGTTTTATCATCAACTTCTTTTTCGATGTAAATCCTGGTGTTTTCGGGAAGTCTGTTTTGTAGAGAACGATTGAGTTTTGTGAGTTCATCATGGCTGGACCAGTTCCCGTCCCACTTTCCTGCTGTGCGTGATTCTTCTGCAAGAACCGTAATGTTTAATCCGGCTGTTTCGGCAACTCGTTTAAATTCAAGCTGGGCTGTCTCACCAAGGAGTTTCAAGGCACGTTTTGGGTCTTTAACACCGGGCAGCTGCACAACAATTTCTGCTTCGCCTTGACGGATTATCACTGGTTCCGCAACACCAAATTGATCAATTCTGTTTCGGATAATTTCAAGAGACTGCTCCACTGCGTGGGTACGAATAAAGTCAATTTCACTGGCTTTTAGTGTGACTGTGATCTTTGGAAATGAACCTTCCTTGGCATCTACATTGATATTTATTTCTGGAAAGCTGTCTTTGACCACCTGGTTTACTGTGTCAATGGCACTGGAATTAGGAAGGGTGAAAAGGACTACTCCAGTTTTAGATTGAGTTCGAACAGCACTTATACCCTGTTCACGCAAGAGATCCTTTAATTCGCTGGCGGCAAGCTCAAGAGAATCTTCTTCAGCTTTGTCCAGGTTAACCCTGAGCACAAGGTGCATTCCTCCCTGAAGATCAAGACCAAGTCGCAATCCTTCAGGAGCCATATATTTTTGCCACCAGTCAGGGGTAGAACTATAGAAAGATGGGATAATTGTGACGATGGAGATTACAATCATAAAAATAAGGGCAGAAAATTTGAGCTTGAGTGATGTGTTCATGTGTGTTCCTGAGAATGCGCTACTGTTTATGAAGTATGATTATATTTTTGTAACTATTCAGCTAGGAGGCTGTCCGAGAATGCCCTTTCGCCCAAACTCTTCAGAATTGTCAAAAAATAATGCTCGGAATATCACACATATGCCTGCGCTTATTTTTTGAAAATTCTTCGATTTTGAACGAAATGCCTATTCTCGGACAAGCTCCTAGTACCC
>JAOZTO010000039.1 GCA_029942265.1 Desulfocapsa sp. | reverse complement strand
GATGTTCCTCACTCAGCGACCGAGGCAAACTACTCAAATCAGGTTGACGTGTCAACAGAAAATATAGCTTTGTTGAAAAAGAATATACCTTCTTTTGGTAATGACCTGATTTAGTGACGAAAAATCAACTAAAAAAAAGGTATTTAATTGCAGTAAAGAGAAGCACAGAGGCAAGAATAGTTTTGATAGTCTTTGCAGGGAAAAATCGTTGAGCACGTGCGCCTAAATAAATACCAACAATCCCACCGAGGCCAAAGAGAATTCCCAGTCGATAATCGGGTGCAATATGTTGGGTTGAGCTAAATGAAAACGTCGAAAGAAGTTGAAAGATGAGAACGCCAAAGGCTGATGTGATAAATGTACCCATCAGGCTTGCTCCTGCTACGGTATGAATTGGCAGTTTGTAGATCGTAACAAAGAAGGGGGCGATTATTGCGCCTCCGCCAATGCCATAAATTCCCCCTATAAGTCCGACAATAAGGCTTAAACAGGTCACGGAAGCTGTGTTGACCTCGTAGTCGATACCGTTAAATCTGTATCGTAACGATTTGATGGAGAGAATTACGTTGCTAATAGTGAAATCTGAAGAAGTATCGTGTGCATTTGGGGGAGATTTTTTCTGTATAAGGTCGAGACAAAGTTTTATACCTATATATAATAGGACAAGCCCAACAAAAATTTTAAATGCTTGAGGTGATGGAAGGTAGGTGATCCGTATAAAAACGCCTGCAACGACGCCAGGCAAGGTGCCGATGACAACTAGCCATGTAAGTGGCCAGAGCATTCGCCCTTCTTTGATGAAACGGTAAATACCTCCTGGAATTGCAATTATATTAAAGAGGTGATTGGTGCTGCTTACTGCCGGACTGGTGAATCCGAGCACAGATACCTGGAAAGGTAGCAATAGAAAAGCACCGGACACACCCGCCATAGAAGTGAAAAAAGAGATGACGCAGGCAACAAGAGGTGGAATAAATGGAGAAAGGTTTATGTCTGCCACAGGGAAGTACATGCTTTCTCTTGTTTTTACTCGTTAACCCACTTTTCAAGGCTTGCTATAACCTTCTTTGCTTGGTCAGCGCTTGAGATATTGAATTTGGATTTTGGAAGATATTCTCCGTCGCGTTTTTGATAGCGTCTGATGGTGAACATCTCCTTGGCAAATTCATTTTTTGCCTTACTCCAGTTTTGGTATCTGAAAATGATGGTAGCCCATGCACCTTTTGTGAGTATATCTTTGTCTAGTTCCTTGACAAGTACCTGTCCGTCTTCTTCGTATTGTATTGTAATGTCGTTTACATCGCTGGCCATTATGTGCTCCGCAGTAATTGTTTAGTTGTGGATTGTTTGTGTGCATGTCTATGCAAACATATCCACGCTAAAAAAGAAAGAGGAAAGCAGCGCTGAGGGTTTGGATGAACAATTAGCGCTGCTTTCCCCTTTGTTGTTGCCTTATTTTTTTGTGAATGTGATTGAATCATCTCTCAGGACTGTTTCAATGACGCTACCTTCTGGAAAATGTCCTTCGAGTAATTGCATTGCAAGAGGGTCTTCAAGATGGCGCTGAATTGCTCTTTTCAGTGGACGAGCTCCAAAGAGTGGATTGTAACCACTGTCTACCAGGAATGCCTTTGTTTTGTCATCGATGTTTAAAGTGATCTTTTTTGATTCCAATCTTTTTTTGAGCCGATCTAGTTGGATGTCAATTATTGATGACATGTCATTTTTGGAAAGGCTGTGGAAGATAATTGTTTCATCAATTCTGTTTAAGAATTCAGGCTTGAATTTTAGATGCAGGATATCTTCAATCTGCTTTTTAATGTTCTCTTTGCTTTCCTGGTTTTCGGTCATTTTGATGATAATGTCACTCCCAAGGTTGGAGGTCATTATCATTATTGTATTCTTAAAATCGACAGTTCTGCCTTTGCCGTCAGTCATGCGCCCATCGTCAAGTACTTGAAGGAGTACATTGAAGACATCGGGGTGTGCCTTCTCGATTTCATCAAGTAAAATGACGGCGTAAGGTTGTCTGCGAACGGCTTCAGTAAGATATCCACCTTCATCGTGCCCAACGTAACCAGGAGGTGCTCCGATGAGTCGTGCAACAGAATGTTTTTCCATGAATTCGGACATGTCGATTCGGATCATAGCTTGTTCCGAATCAAAAAGAAAATCCGCAAGACTTCGTGCAAGTTCTGTTTTTCCGACACCTGTGGGGCCTAGAAAAATAAAGGAACCAAGGGGTCTGTCAGGATCTTGGAGACCTGCTCGGGCGCGGCGCACAGCATTGGATACTGATTGAATTGCTTCCTTTTGCCCAATTACCCGCATTGCGAGCTCTTCTTCTGCGTGAATTAGTTTGTCTTTTTCCCCCTCAAGTAAACGGTCAACAGGTATATTAGTCCATTTGGCAACTACGGCTGCGATGTCTTCGCTTCCCACCTCTTCTTTGAGCATCTGATTGTCTGCTTGTATTTCGTGGAGTTTGGTGTTGGCGTCGTCTAGTTTTTTTTGTAACTCGACTATTTTTCCGTAACGAATTTCTGCAGCTTTGCTCAGGTTTCCTTCGCGCTCTGCTTTCTGTTCTTCTATTTTTGATTCGTCTATGTCGGCTTTGAGCTGGCGGATAGCTTGGATCATGTCACGTTCAATGGTCCATTGTCCTTTGAGGGATGTTAGTTCGTCATTAAGCTCGCCAAGCTCCTTGTTGAGATCATGTAGTCGATCTTTGGAGGCCTTGTCTTTTTCTTTTTTTAGAGCTTCTTTCTCGATTTTCAGCTTAATTTTTTTTCGTTCCAGGCTGTCAATTTCCGTGGGCATGGAATCGATTTCAATGCGTAGATGTGCTGCTGCTTCGTCAATAAGATCGATGGCCTTGTCTGGTAGGAAACGGTCAGTGATGTATCTACTTGATAATGTTGCCGCAGCAACAACGGCAGCATCTTGAATACGAACTCCGTGGTGAAGTTCGTACTTATCTTTTATGCCGCGAAGGATAGAAACCGTGTCCTCTTCACTTGGTTCTTGAACAAGGACTGGTTGGAACCTTCGTTCGAGGGCCGCATCTTTTTCAATGTATTTTCGATACTCATCGATCGTTGTAGCTCCAATGCAATGGAGGTCACCACGGGCGAGAGCAGGTTTTAACATGTTGGAGGCATCCATTGATCCTTCTGCGGCTCCTGCTCCAACTAAGGTGTGGATTTCATCAATGAACAGAATGATTTCGTCAGCTCTGTTCTCCACTTCTTTGAGCACTGCTTTGAGTCTGTCCTCGAATTCACCTCTGTATTTTGCACCTGCGATCAGTGCTCCCAGATCAAGAGATACGACCTGTTTGCCGTCAAGTGTGGCAGGAATGTCACCGTTTACAATCCGAAGTGCAAGACCCTCGGCAATGGCTGTTTTACCAACACCTGGCTCACCAATAAGGATGGGATTGTTTTTGGTTCTTCTGGAGAGGACCTGGATGATTCGTCGAATTTCCTCGTCTCTTCCTATTACTGGGTCAAGTTTGCCCTGTCTCGCAATGTCAGTAAGGTTACGAGCATATTTTTCAAGAGCCTGGTATTTCTCTTCTGGGTACTGATCGGTGACACGCTGATTACCGCGGATGCTGGTCAGTGCATTTAGGAATTGTTTTTCGTCAATACCAAGTTGCAGTAGTTTTTTTGAACTTTCTGATTTACCATCTTTGATAATGGTTAGAAATAGATGCTCTTGGCTAACAAAATCATCCTGCATCTGGTTAGCTGTTTTAAATGAATCGTCAATGGTCTGACGTAGATCATTTGAGATGTAAGCCTGTCCTGCGCCACTGCCGCTGACTTGCGGTATGGTACTGATGAGGGAATTGAATTCGCTAAGAACCTTTGAGGGTTCGATACCCATTTTTTGGAGTACAGGAACAACAACACCTTCAGGCTGTTCAAGGATGGCTTTTACAAAATGGGCTACATTGATTTCCTGATTATTGTTATTTTGGGCTAGTTGCTGAGCTGATTTAATGGCTTCCTGAGACTTTATAGTTAGTTTGTCGAGTTGCATGTTTTTCACCTTTTCTTTTGTAAATCCACCTTAAAATACCCTTAAGGTCAGACTATTTGCGTAAATATTCGGGTTGGGTTCAAAACAGCCCAGACCACTGAATTGTAAATGTTTGGATAGTGCTCCAGGTTCGCTTGATCTGGCTTGTGAACTATATTAGTTCATATGTGAACAGGCAGGATCAAGCGAAGATGGGGGGCTAGCCGGATAGTTACGCCCGGTAGCATTTGTATTTAATCTGTACTTTAAGTATTTGTTGAGTGCATGTCAAGGTTCTGGCAAGAAAATTGCATGGAGGCGAGGGGAGAGCAAAAAAAAGTGGCAAATTCCAAGTTGGAATTTGCCACAGATACTACTGGAAAGCTGTGCGTATCAACCGCAGCCACCGGAACCGCAAGATCCAGAACTGCAACCGCCACTACCACCACTAATAGGATTAGTAGATTTTATTCCAAACCCTGAACGTGGTCCAGCGTCTATGAATTCAACCTGAATAGCACCGCAGGTGCTCATTAAACCTTCTTCAACCAGAAAAGTGAGATCATCTTGGTCGTAAACTTTATCGTTATCTTTTGGCTCATCCAGAGCCAATCCCAATGATGGGCCTGCTCAGCCGCCCTGCATCAAAGCAATACGCAGTGCAGAACTGATATTGTTCTGCTCCAAATATTCTTTGAGTTTTACAACTGCTTGATCTGTTACTGTAAAATCAGACATGAAAACCTCCTGTGAAAAAAATAAAAGCCAAAGGAATAATTATCCTTTAAGTTGGTTAGATTTACATCTTTAGGTACTCATTTAGTCACCTATCATCTAATAATAGTAATTCACATGGAGATGTCAATATTTCTTTGTTGGTTGCACTCGCGATGAAAGGAGATATTGAGCAGTAGGGTTGTATATTTCTGTGGCTTATGCTTGTGTTTGTAGTATATTGTAAAGGCTATTATTCAAGGCATCCTAAAGTGTTTTGTCTGTAAAATGTGTTACGGTTATAAATTAACACTTTGCAGTGTTTGCCTCTATTGCTAATTTTTTATAGCAGGGTGCCAGTAAAAAAAATAATTCGAAAGGTTTTCTATGAAAAAAATAGTCATTTCTACTGGTGGCGGTGATGCTCCCGGTCTAAACGCAGTAATATATGCAGTTGTTCGCTCCTGTCATAAACGTGGATGGGAGGTGTATGGAAGCAGGAATGGATATAAGGGCCTTCTTAATATGGACGAACTTGTTCGGTTGGAACCCGAAGATGTGGAAGGAATTTATGCGTTGGGCGGCACAATCATTGGCTCTATTAATAAGGGCGACCCCTTTAATATGCCAGTTGAAAACCTCGCTGGTGAAATTCAATTTATTGATATTTCAGATAAGATTCTTAATAACTTTCAACGTATGGGCTTTGACTGTCATATTGCCATCGGAGGCGATGGTAGTCTGGAAATTGCCCGTCAGTTTTCTGAAAAAGGAATGCCTGTAATTGGTGTGCCAAAAACCATTGATAATGATCTTGAAGCCACTGATAGGACGTTTGGTTTTGATACTGCGGTAGCTACTGCTACAGAGGCTTTGGACAAACTACACTCCACGGCAAAGTCTCATGACAGGGTAATGGTTGTTGAAGTTATGGGAAGGGAGTCTGGTTGGATAGCCTTGTACTCTGGTATATCAGGTGGTGCTGATGCGATTTTGATTCCAGAAGTACCTTTTGACATAGAAAATGTGTGTTCAAAAATTATGGATAACACGCTTCATGAAAAAGATTACGCTATAGTCGTGGTAGCAGAAGGTGCCAAGAATTCTAAGGGACAGGTTATCAGTAAGGGTGAAGGCGAGCTCGGGCGCAGTGAGGTTGTTCTTGGAGGCATAGGAGAATGGGTGGCAGCAGAAATCAGAGAACGTACCGGAAAAGACACCAGATCTCTTGTGCTTGGCCATCTACAAAGGGGCGGTTCGCCGACCACCTTTGATCGATTGCTTGCCATGCGTTTTGGTGCAGCAGCAGTACGTCTTGTTGAACAGGGAGTGTTTGGTCATATGGTGGCTCTTGCATCCCCGACTATGAAAGCTGTATCTCTCGCAGATGCTGTTAGATCAAGGAAAAAAGTAGATCTTGAAAGCGATAAGGTTTTAACTGCCAGAGAAATCGGTATTTGTTTGGGTGATTGAAAAAACTATGAAGTTTTCGGGACAAATTAGATGCAACAGGAACATACTAATCTTTTTTTGAGGGCCTACGAAAGGTTGTATTCTTATTATGGCTCTCAAAATTGGTGGCCTGGGGAGACGTCATTTGAAGTACTGGTCGGTGCAATACTGACTCAGAATACTAATTGGCTGAATGTGGAAAAGGCTCTTGCTAATCTTGAGAATGCAGGAAAACTCTCTTTTTATTCTCTTAGCGCTATGTCTGTAGGAGAACTTGCGGAGTACATTCGCCCCGCGGGGTATTATTCTGTTAAGGCTAAGAGATTAAAAAATCTTATCCAGATGATAGAAGATAAATATGAAGGCGAGCTTTCATTCTTCATTGAAGATAACCTGGAAGATTCTAGGGAGAATCTTTTGCAAGTCAAAGGGGTAGGGCCTGAAACAGCAGATGCTATCCTACTGTATGCGGCAAAGAAACCAGTGTTTGTGGTTGATACGTATACACATCGTGTTTTTTCACGCCACAACATGGTTGAGGAAGACACGAACTACCAGAGTCTTCAGCAGGAATTTTTAGACAATTTACCTGATGATGTTGTGCTTTTTAACGAGTTTCACGCACTGATTGTTGCTGTAGCAAAAGAATTTTGTAAAAAAACAAACCCACTTTGTATCAAATGTCCATTACAGGGAGTGGAAAATCGGTGATTTCTGAAATATAGAATCAAGCCTTAATGTCTAAAAGATTTTCTGTCATTTCATCTGCAACTTGAAGTGTCTTTAAGTTAGCCTGATAGAAGCGAGCGTTAAGCTGTGAATCTGGAAGTTCTTCAGCCAGATCAACGTTCGACAACTCCACCATCGCACTTCCACCATTAGTTTCTTCCAGTCGCATTGCTCCAGGACTATCCACTGTTTCAACAGCAGCACTTACTCCCTGTGGTGCTTGGTCGCTAAGTGTTACACGTGTTTTTTTGTATCCTTCTGAAGATATATTGGCAATGTTATTTGCGTTAGAATGTATCTTTGTGCCAAATGCCTGAAGCCCTGATAATGCAGAATTTACAGCAGGTATCATGTGATCGCCTTGTTTGAAGATATGTTTGTGTAATATGGTCTATTCATTTTGTATGCGAGAATGGTGCCAATATTTTCGGTAGTTATTGATTTGATAAAATATTTAACAATTATCTGTTGTTGTGGGACAAGTAAAAGTACGCATATTACTACCTTGTTGAAGAGTTACGATTATCTGTTTCGAAAAAGAAACACCAGTTACGGTTTTGTTCTTCGTCTGCTGGCGAGAAATTGACGACAGATGCCTCGCACAAGGGTTGTTTCGCTGGTTTTTAGCTGTATCCGGTTTAAAAAATGCCGAATGCTCCGCATATAGTAATCATGGCTTTTTTCCTGTAAAAAATCGATTTGACTGAGGCTATCTTCTATGTAATTATACATGTTCTCAGTCTCATGGGAGGACGCTAGTTTGGGTTTGTGGGAAGTTGTTTTTTGTTGGTGAATAACCGCGTCGAATATCTCATAGCTGTGAATAGCCACGGCTTGGGCTAAGTTCAATGAGGAAAAATCAGCGGTGGGAATGACCGACCGAAGCTGACAAAATTTAAGGTCGTCATTAGTCAATCCACGGTCTTCTGCGCCAAAAAGAAAAGCAACCTGGTTTTCTGCTAATAGTGGCATAATAAGCTGCATGATTTCACGGGGATTGTTCCCTGGGATGCGGTGGCGACCTTTTCGTGCGGTGGTTCCAATGACTTGTGAAAATGGGCGTAAAGCGTCACTTAGATGTTCATGGAATTCCATGGAGTCGATGATGTGCGCAGCATTATGAGTGGCAAGCTTTAGCATTTTGTCGTGCTCGGGATATTCTTTCCCGACAACAATGATTCGACTTATTCCCATGTTCCATGCGGCTCGTGCAGCCGATCCTATGTTTTCCGCATACTTGGGGGCGACAAGAATAATGGCTATATTATTAAGGAGATCGTTGTGTCTGGGATGCATGGGATCAGCGGTTGAGACTGTTTTTGACAAATTTGAAAAAATCGGGCAAAAAGAAAAAGATGTTAAGTGAACGAATTTATTTGTAAAAAATATTATTTCCCGTAAACATTCGGGTTCGGTTCAAAAATAGGCTTAACCACTGAGCTGTAAATGTTTGGATAGTGCCCCAAGGTTTGCTTGATCCGGCTTGTGAACTATATTAGTTCATATGTGAACAGGCAGGATCAAGCGAAGATGGGGTGCTAGCCGAATATTTACTATTTCCCCATAGTATCATCGAGGGAAATTCTACTGAGCTTTTCGTATTGTTCGATCTGTTTGTCAGGATTGGTGGGCATCAAACGTTTTAAAAGAGGAACCACTCCCTTTTCTGATTTTTCAAAAAGAGCCTCTGCTTCCTTCAAAGTGATCTGCCATGCTGGGGCAAAGCCAGGTGCTTTTTCAAACATCATATCAAGTGCAGTTTGATACACATAATATTGTCGTATTTCTTTACGCCCAGGTTTCTGATTGAGTGATTGTACTGTGATGCGCAGATTGTCTTTTTCCTGTTTTAGAATTTCGAGTTCCTGTTTGCGACGCTCGTTTTCTCTGGAATCAATCTCAAGTTTTGTATGTAAATGAGTGCGTAATCGGTTGAGTTCTTGAGTGAGTTCACGCCGACGAAGGTAGCCCCGTACAAGGATAAGCATGCAAAAAAACAGACCAATTGCAAGTCCTTTTGCAAAAGGGTTAGCTATAATTGTTGTAAACCAATGTGCTTCTTCCATATTAGGGAGCCTCTCAAAAAAATAGTTTAAAGGATTTTGATAGAAAATTGCTGCAATGAAGCAGATGGAGAGTTTTTACAACGCCATCACAATTAATGAATCATTTAATCTTTATGCGAAAAACGTAGTCAAGTCAAGTAATGGATTTTTGACAATTTGGAAATAATTTATGCAAAATACCTACTCTCGATCAGCCTCCTAGTTGCTTTCAGGTGGAGCAGGGCTGAAATAGACACGATTTCTCCGCAGATCAACATCCAGAAGTGTTACATTAATTAAATCACCAATCTGGAATGATCTTCCACTGTGTTTTCCCTTCATCTTATGATGTTTTCCATCAAAAATATAGTAATCATCTTTCAGAGAACTTAGCGATATTCCACCGCTGACAAAGAGATCGAGAAGTTCGACGAAAATCGCAGAAGCAGTAACACCTGAGACAACTGCTGCGAACGTCTCTCCAACTTTATTGTGCATAAAGCGAACTTTAAGTCTGTCGTTTATTTCACGTTCAGCTGTTATTGCAAGACGCTCTCTCACGGAAAGATTCTTTCCCATGTCCTGCATCGAATGTTCCTGCTGTTTTTTCTTAATTTTTACCTTTGCATTGCGTTGAAGAAATTGTTGCAGGGTTCTGTGGACAGTAAGATCAGGATAGCGACGTATTGGAGATGTGAAATGGGTATAATCCGTGGCGGCGAGTCCAAAATGACCGGTGTTTTTTGTGTCATATCGAGCTTGTTGCATAGTGCGAAGAAGTAGAGTGTTAATCACATATTCTTTGGGTGACCCTTTGACCAGATTTAAAACCTGGCCAAACCAATCCGGGTCGTGTCGAAGAGGTGGCAGTTCAATTCCGAGGGAATGTCCAAAATCAACAAATTCTTTGATTTTTTCAGGGGCAGGACGTTCATGGATGCGGTAGAGGCCATTGAGGTTGTTTGCACTAAATGTTTCAGCCACTGCTTCGTTAGCGGCAAGCATAAACTCTTCAATCAGTTTGTGGGCAAAGTTTCTTTCGTCTCGACTGATTGAGATGATTTTTCCCTGATCATCAAGCTTCATAATCGGTGCAGGAATTGTAAACCCTATGGATCCACGTTGTTCGCGCATTTGCATGAGCGTTTCAGCCAGTTCTTTTGCCCATTTAAGCGGAGTAAGAAATTTTTTGTGTTCACGTCTTACGGCAGCATCCTGATCGGTGAGAATTTGCCGAACTGTTGTGTATGTAAAGCGTTGTTTGCTACAAATAATAGACTTGGCAAACTCTTTATTAACTAAGTGCCCTTGCTTGTCAAAATCCAAAATGGCTGTGAATGCATATCTATCTTCATGGGGAACCAAGCTACATAGGCCATTTGAAAGGCGTTCCGGCAGCATAGGGATGACCCGACCAGGAAAATAAATTGATGTCCCCCGAAGATACGCTTCCTTGTCAAGTTCGCTGCCTGGTTGCACATAATGGCTGACATCGGCAATAGAAACATAGAGACGATACCCTTTACGTGTTTTCTGAACAGCTATGGCGTCGTCAAAGTCTTTGGCTGTTTCACCGTCGATGGTGATATGTTGGATGTCTCGAAGATCTAACCGACCTTGAGTGGGAGTTATTTTGTCGGATATTTTTTCAGTTTCAGCAAGGGTTTCTTCATTGAAGATATGCGGTAAGCTGTGTTTTTCTATGACAATTCGCATCTGCACATCTACGATATCAGGATTACCAAGCACTTCAATGAGTGTGCCTTGCTGATAATGGGTGTCGTTGCTGCCACTTTTTGTGTTGACAATGACAGCGTCCCCATCCATAAGATTTTCAGGTATTTCGCCTTGGAGTTGAATTGTAAATGGGTATCTGGCATCTTCGGAGTACACAATAGTTTGATCAGATTGTACGCTTGCAAAACCGATGAGTCTTTCTTTGCCTCTTTCGAGGATAGAGAGTATTTCTCCTTCTGGACGACCATCTTTTTTCACTTTGAAGATTCTGAGCAAAACTCTATCACAGTGTACTGCGATCCCCATGTTGTGAGGAGAAATGAACGGATCTCTGTCATATTTTGTAGTGCTGATTTTTGAGCTGAGTTTGGTGGCAAATCCAAAACCTTTTGCATTCTGGTCGATGGTTCCTTCTGTAAGGCCATGTTTTGGGCCTGGAATATAGGTGTCTTTGTCTGTTTGTGTGAGAATTTTATCGCTGGTTAATCTCAACAAAAGCTTATGGAGAGGCTTACGGTCGGAAATTGGGAGATGGAGCTGCTGCAACACTTCTTTGCTCTGGATAGGTGAATTAGTAGTATAGAAAAGCGTTAAAACTTTTTGATAAAGAGTATTGTCTGTTGGGGAGGATTGCTGTCTAGTTGTATTGTGAGTTGATCGCGTTGATTTTTTCTTAGGTTTAAATTGTCTTTTTTTTTGCATTATGTCTTGTTTTTTTGGTAAGGTAATAAATGATAGAGCCTTTTTAGGCTTCGTTTGGTGAAAGAAGATGTAGTAGCCAGAATGTGAGTGGTGCTTGTGTCTTCTATGTTATAAATGAGCCTGTTGATTTAATGCCTTTTGTCCCGAT
>JAOZTO010000038.1 GCA_029942265.1 Desulfocapsa sp. | reverse complement strand
GATATCAATCTTCTCACGGGTATCTTTAGCCTCCACATAAGAGCTTACAGAGAGGTTGTAATCGTTTTTAGCGATTTTATCGGAGTCCATTGAGATAGCAACATATTCAACATCTTTTTTACTATCGAAGGTGTTTATGATCGATTCAATGTGGCCCTCGGTGAGCACATTGTTATTGGTCACTTTTTTGAAGAACTCTGTACCACTGGCATCGATAAACTGCGTTTTATTGTCGCTCTTATGCTTGGAGAGGACGAGAATATTAACAGCAATAGAGGTTCCAAAGAAGAGGTTTGGGGCTAAAGAGATTACTGTTTCAATGTAGTTGTTATCAATGAGATATTTACGGATTTTCTGTTCCGCTCCACCTCGGTAAAAGATACCGGGAAAGCAGACAATGGCCGCTCTTCCCTTACTTGAAAGATAACTGAGAGCGTGGAGTACAAAAGCAAAGTCCGCTTTTGATTTTGGTGCTAAGACACCCGCAGGAGCAAAACGATCATCATTGATAAGAGTTGGGTCATCGGTGCCGATCCATTTAACTGAGTAAGGTGGGTTTGATACGATAGCATCAAAAGGTTTATCATCACCAAACTGAGGATCGATGAGAGTATTTCCAAGAGCAATATAAAACTTATCGTAGTTGATATTGTGCAGAAACATATTCATGCGAGCAAGGTTGTAAGTGGTGTGGTTAATCTCCTGCCCCCAAAAACCATCTTCAATGATGTGGGCATCAAAGTGTTTTTTAGCTTGAAGGAGCAGAGAGCCAGAACCTGCTGCCGGATCGTAAATTTTATTCACGGTGCTTTGCTTGTGCATTGCCAGTTGAGCAATGAGTTTTGACACACTTTGAGGAGTAAAAAACTCACCTCCAGATTTTCCTGCATTGGCTGCATAATTTGAGATAAGAAATTCATAGGCATCACCGAAGAGATCAATCTGATTCTCTTGAAACTCACCAAAACTTAAGCCTTCAACACCTTTAAGAACTGCTGCAAGACGACTGTTTTTATCTGTTACCGTGTTACCAAGGCGGTTACTTGTTGTATCAAAATCGGCAAAGAGTCCTTTGATGTCAACTTCTGAGGGGTAGCCGTTAGCAGAACCTTCAATAGCTGAGAATATTGCCGCTAAATCGGTGTTGAGATTTTCGTTATCATTGGCATTTTGGGCGATGTTTAAAAAAAGCTGACTTGGGTAGATGAAGTAGCCTTTGGTTTTAATGGCATCGTCTTTTATCTCATCGCTGATGACAGTGTCGGGAAGTTCTGCATAATTGACACTTTCGTCATCTGCTTCAATGTAGCCGGAAAAGTTTTCACTGATAAAGCGATAGAAGAGAGTGCCGAGTACATACTGTTTAAAGTCCCAACCATCGATTGATCCACGAACATCATTTGCTATTTTCCAAATTTGAGCTTGTAGTTCGGCTCTTTGAGTTGTGCTTGTCATCTGATATTTCCTGTTTCTATATTTTTCTAATTCTTTCCTGTAAGCAGAAAAAGGGGGGGGAATGTATGAGTCCGTTGATTTAATAGCATTTTGGTTCGATGTCGAGATAAATGTAAAATTTTACCACAGGCATATAGTTGATATTCCGAGGATAAAATTTTTCATTTAACGAAGAGATCGGGACAAAAGGCATTAAATCAACAGGCTCATGTATAACGTCCGGTAACACCAGCCGGCCATGGAATAACCTGTTGGAATGCTGGGGGGTCCCAGTTAGGGTGCTGAATAGTTACAATTATTTTTGATAATGTTTTCCTTGAGACGTTTAAGCTCGATGCTAATTTTGTTACAGTAATGGGAAGAGGCTTTCGGGTAATTTAGTTTTTCAAACAGCTACCTACTGTTCCACCCCTGTTTTCTTGCCATCATCAGGCTCATCATCCAGATCAAAAAGAGGGCTCACCAAATGAGCGGGTAACGCCAATGTGCGATAAAGTATGGCAAAAGGAGTTGTTACAACGTCCTTAAATGTTGAATCTTCCACCTTAGGGTCATTTAAATCACCGGACACCTTGACGGTAATCGATGGATGTTTTTCCTTGCCTGCGAAAATATACCCCAACAGTGGGATCTTGCTCATACTTTTTTTTGCGCCGGTGATCAGGTTCAAATCCATATCAACTCTACTGTTCAAAAAATCAACCCATCCCTTACCAGCCATACTGATTTCCGGTGATTCAAGATCAAGAGTATCAAATGTTCCGATTCCATTCTCCACTGTCACCCCGACAACCAGAGAATCCACCGGCAATCCCATTAAGTTGTAAGACGGTAGGCTGAATGTTATTAGCGCAGGAATAGTATTCACCATGGCAAGAATATTGTTTAATGTTACAAATTCTCGCATTACCGTGTTCTTTATTTTAACAACCGCAGAAAATTTATCAAAAGTACCTTTTGCGGCCATTTCCAACGTGCCTTTATCAAAGTCCGAACCGGGTATCAAGGCATCAACAAATACATCATTAAAGCCTTGTCCTGAAAGAGAAAAACTTTCTCCTTCAAGGTCCACACTCATAGTGCCCTGTTTATACTTTAAAATTGCAGCTATTTTATCAGCTCCATAAGTCACCGTAATCGAATCAGCAAGAAGCTTCCTGTCAGGTGTAATCATCACCCCCGAATCAACAGCATCCACATATAGCTGCAAACTGTTTTCCACTCCTTTCTCTTCTGCTACCACATCAGGGAGTCCTTCGATAAATTTCACAACGCCAGGGACATTCAGAAAGAACCCCTTAGAATTAATATGAATATTTTTTTCATAGTGTAACTGAATATTTTCATTAATCGTGGCAGAGACAGTATCACCTTTTACTATTCCATGAGCTGCATAGCGAGTAATGGGCGTCCCTCCAGATGTTGCAAGCAATGCATAACGATAGGGGATCTCAGCAGTAAAGTGATACTCTTTTCCATCTTCCTTTGACACAACATTGATCTTGCCTTTATCTACCATATATTTTTGTAGCAGTGGGGAATACACGTTTAGGACACTCAAATCATTAAGAGCAAGTGACCAGCTGTTCTTGTGATCACTACTAAATTCCATGGCAAAGTGAGGAATGGCTAAAAGCAATCCGTCATCTTTCCCGTCAATTACAACAGATATTGCCTTCCCGACAGTTATAATATTTCCAATGTCTTTCTTTTCAATATTAAGCTGTTCCAGCTGTAGTTCACCTTTGTTTGTCTTGTGATTATAATACCCTGTAATCTCACTGCTAAATATTTCACCATAATATAGCCTGCCTTTGGTTATGGAATAGACATTAGATGAAAATTTGAACTCGGATGGATAGAGAACTACAGGAACTTCACTCAACAACCACGTTGATTTGTGTTCGCTTTTAATGATCAGATCATTATTAAATCGAACCCTCAGGGGCCAACTTTTGTCTGTAAGCTGTAATCCTTTAGCCTTATATTGCAGAAGATCACACTTCAAGTCAAACGACAATTCTTCGATTGAATATTTTCCGGATATTCTCCCCGAGACTCCCGGCGGAAAAGAGATTGCAGTTGCTGCCAACTCACCCGAGTAGTCATCGAGAGAAAACGAACTGGTAAAGGCAGCGAATTCCACAGAAATCGAATCAATTTTCCAAGACGATTTACTACCAGTTACCATCGATTTTTTGGGAGCCATTTTATAATGGAGGCTGGGATGGCTCTTTGAATTCTCTAGAGTCAAAAAAGACTCACCAATCGGCAAAGAGGCCGACTGCAGGCTGATATAAAGATCTCCGACTTCAGTTGAAGCATCAAAGGAACCCTTTATACTAGCGTTATACATATCTCCAAATTTAACATTAAGATCTTGAAAGGTGACAACTGTATCTTTAAGTTTAATGATTGAATTTCGTAGACCATATTCCTGTTTATTAAAATCTACTCGCCCCTCATCAACCTCAAAAGCACCTACGGCTGTTACCTGCTCCGTATCCAGATTAACTGTAAGAATTAGATCCGCAGCAGTTGTGCCAGCTGTTTGCACAAAAGGCAGGGGAATACCATAATTGGCGACAAGGTCTATAATATCCTGATTGACACTGGCATGCGTTTTAAGGTGAAGTGTAAGAAGCCAGTTATAGTAATCATTGAAATCGATATCCAACCAGGAATCTTCCGTTTCCTGACCATAAAAAGTGGCGTCATGGGGGCGAATACTAAGGACACCTTTTTGAAAAACGACATCAGCAGATTTCGCCTTTACAGCTTCAAACCCGGGGGCGAAAACATATTCAGGATCTATAACCTTCGCCTTTGCATAAAAGCGGTCAAAAACAGCAGAAGCATCGTTCCAGGGAAAACTGCCAGTAAAAGTTTTCAGTTCGTATCGACTTCCTTTCAGATACTCAGTGATCCATTTTTGATCAGATGGTTTCATCCCAAACAGATCAACAAAGGGGGTTATATTTGTGATTTCACCTGACTCTTTTCCGTGAAAATACATCTGTCTAGGATCAGCGCTAAATTCAAGATGTAGTGGTATTCCTCCTGCCAGAACCACTGCAAAGTCGCCATCCGCCTTATCTGTTTTACCGTTAATTCGTATTGTACCACTAAGGTGCGAGTCGTATTTTTTACTGACTGCGTGAGTTACATCTATAAGAACTGTGTCCTGATCAATGGACATGGTAGATTGGATTTCGAGATCCCTGCCGGTGAGGGTAAAAAAAGAATTGTGTTTGTTGAGATAAAGTGATGCCTCCATATCTTCAAACAAGATTTTTCCAATGGTAATACTGGAAAATATTTTACTGCCAAGCATGGCTACTCTGATGCCATCATCAACCAGACTGAAATCCTTAGGGAAGTCTTCACCTCCCTCCCTGCTATCAACAGTAATCTGTTCTACTTCTAGCTGGAGTTTCTTTTTCCATTGTAATGAAACATTTGAAACATGTACTCCGGATACGATAAAAGCTTCCAGCGTTATACCGCGTTTAAGTTGTATTCCGAGAAAAAGTGCCACAACACAGAAGCACAGAGTCAGGCCAGATAGAAGATAAATAGAAAGTTTTTTCATACATCAAGGCACACGAGTGTGTCATCACACAAACAGAAGAGTAAATAAATAGCCTAGGAGGCTGTCCGAGAATGCCCTTTCGCCTAAACTTCGTAAAGACTAAAACAGACTGTACACAAAGCCAGCGGCTGCACCACTTGCAGCGCCAACACCTGCATCACGCATGATATCGTCACCACTACGCCCATAAATTGCTGATGCTGTAGCACTAGCTGCCGCTCCAGCCGCTGCACTGGCAACAATACTATTACATCCATTTAGGCCTAACGTAGCCACGACAAGTAATAACATAACAACTTTATTGAACTGTTGCTTACATATATCCACGATTATTCCTCCGTTATTATTCTTTTTTGGAGCAGGGCCATTTAGCGACTACAGCCCTTAGCAAACTATCAATTGGTGGTTCAGTAAGATGTTGAGGATTATTCTTTGCCCAGTTCAGGAATGTCTGAACCACCTCATTGCGAGTAATCATATGATCGGAACAGACTATTTTAGGTACTTTGGGTGATTTAGCAATTGCTCCATAAAAACTCATAGCACCGCTTGCGTATCCGTAACAAAAACCAATGGACTTTTCGTAGAGTGAGCTTTTCTTATCAAGCGAACAAAGATCCACAAGATCCTGTCCGGTAGTCAATAAAAAAGCCTGCTTTTGAGGTTCTTCTGTAGCATTTGTCTCTTTAGCTAACGCGCTAGATACAGTACAAAATAGCAAACTAACAACCATAGCAGAAAGTAACATTTGCTTCATAGCGTTTCTCCTGGAAATGTTTTGAGTAGAATTATTCACATGTAACTCTTGTTGTTGCGGCCATAATTGCCTAAAGGCACCCTAAGGGGGGGGAAGAATCGAAAATAGAGTTTTTATATTCTTCCTTCTGCAACACCATGGCATGCAACAAGCACCTCGGATGAATCTGAGCTTTCCATCAATTCTGGTATCTCGCTCCGACAGCGATCATCTGCATGGATACAGCGACCATGAAAAATACAACCGGTGGGGAGATTAATAGGGGTAGGTATTTCACCTGCTAATTTGATATGTTTTTTCTTCTTTCCATCAAGTACAGGGATTGCAGACAGTAGTGCCTGTGTGTAAGGGTGTCGAGGAGTGCTGTACAACTCACTTGTTGGGGCAAGCTCACACAACGTTCCAAGATACATCACCGCAACCCGTGCAGCAATATGGCGCACCACAGAAAGATCATGGGTAATAAAGAGATATGTCAATCCTCTTTCTTCCTGAGCGTCCATAAGAAGATTTAGGATTTGTGCCTGAATAGAAACATCCAGTGCTGAGACTGGTTCGTCAGCAACCACAAACAGGGGATCAATCACAAGTGATCGTGCAATGGCAATACGCTGACGCTGACCGCCAGAAAATTCATGGGGAAAGCGATCTTTCCATCCGGGATTCACACCAACCTGTTCCATCACATGAGCCATTCGTTCTTCAACTTCACCTTTATTGAGCGTTCCCATGTGAAAACGAATGGGTTCTTCAAGGGTCTGCCTAACACTCTTTCGTGGATTGAGAGAAGCATAAGGATCCTGGAAAATCATCTGCATCTGTTTACGATAGGGCAACATTTGCTGAGGGCTTAAAGTATCAATGCGCTCCCCTTTAAAATACACACTCCCGGAAGTTGGTGGATACAATCCAATGACTGTACGAGCAAGGGTGGATTTTCCACAACCAGATTCCCCTACAACAGCAAGAGTTTCGCCTGGCTGTATTGAAAAACTCACACCATTTACTGCTTTTACTTCAGTCTTCCTACGAACTATTTTTCCTGAATCAAACTGTAGCTGTTCAAGAAAACCACCAGAAATATCAAAATATTTAACAAGATTGTCAATTGTGACGATTGCTTCAGCCATTCTGCCACCCCTCTTCTGCAAAATGGCAGCTCACAAATCGGCTGTCATTCCCACTGATTTTTCGTAACTGAGGAACTTCACTGCTGCAAATATCCTGACAATGCTCACAACGTGGATGAAAAGAACATCCAGGTGCAATTTCAGTAAGGTTTGGCATGGTTCCAGGAATTTGCTGTAATCGATTGGCCGTATCACAGGTGCCATGTCCTGGCAGGGCATTCATCAAACCACGGGTGTAAGGATGCAATGGATTTGAAACAAGATCAGATGTTTTTGCCGTTTCAATTATCTTCCCAGCATACATTACCAATACTCGTTCTGTTACTTCTGCAACTACTCCTAAATCGTGCGTTATAAGCATTAATCCCATATCTTCTGAATTACACAATTCCTGAAGCAGATCCATAATTTCAGCCTGAATGGTCACATCAAGTGCTGTGGTTGGTTCATCAGCTATTATAATTGATGGGTCTGTAAGGAGTGCAATGGCAATGATAATGCGTTGTCGCATTCCACCTGAGAACTCATGGGGATATTGGCTGAGACGTCTTGCGGGGGATGGGATATGTACACGTTCCAGTTTCTTAACAGCTACTGCTTCAGCCTCTTTTTGGCTGATTTTTCGATGCGCCTGCAAGGTCTCCACCATCTGGGTTCCAATGGTAAGAACAGGATTAAGAGTCATCATCGGATCTTGAAAGATCATGGAAATACGGTTACCACGGATAGTGCGCATCTCTTTTTCAGAAAGGGTGTCTAGCCTCTTTCCTTCAAAGAGAATTTCGCCGTTTGTGATCTTTCCAGGTTTGGAAATAAGATTTATAACGGCAAATCCTGTAACTGACTTCCCAGCACCGGATTCTCCAACCACTCCCAATCGTTCTTTCTTGCCAAGACTGAACGAAATATCGTTCAGTGCGACAAGATCTCCTTGACGAAGTGCAAAACTGACTTCAAGATTTTTTACTTCAAGCAGTTGCATCACTCAGCCTTTATAGAGTTTAGGATTAAGAACATCACGTAGCCAGTCACCCAGAAGGTTGATTACCAAAATAAATACTATAAGCAACATGGCCGGAAAAAACGTGATCCACCAGGCACCGGAAAAGATATACTCAAAGCCTGCATTAATAAGTGAGCCAATGGAGGGCATGGACACAGGCATGCCAAGACCAAGAAAAGAAAGTGCCGCCTCACTCATCACGGCATTTGCAACCTGAACAGTTGAAATAACAAGCACGGGAGAGAGAGTGTTTGGCAAAATATGAGAAAACATAATACGTTTAGAATCAAGCCCGATCACCCGTGCCGCCTCAACGTATTCCTTGTTTTTTTCTCCAAGTACAGATGCGCGCACTGTTCGGGCATATTGTGGCCACTCCGCAATCCCAATAATAACAATCAACAGAGGCACGGCAATCTGTTCGTAACGCCCTACCCCAAATGCGACCTGCACGATAGCACTCACAATGATTGCAACCATAAGTGTGGAAAAAGAGAGTTGCACATCGGCAATACGCATAAGTACTGCGTCCACCCTCCCACCAAGATAGCCGGAGGCAAGACCAATAGCGATACCGATAAAAGCCTGTAGAAATACAGCACCGATACCAATCGCCACGGATATACGCAGACCGTACAACATGGTTGAAAGCAGGTCTCTACCCATAATGTCCGTTCCCAGAAAGAAACGGGATTCGCCGCCTTCCATCCAGGAAGGTGGAATCTCAGCATCCATAATATCAATGGATGTCACATCATAAGGATCATAAGGTGCCAGCATTGGCGCAAAAAGAGCGGCAAACAGGAACAGTGCAAGGATAGTTGCACTCACTATGGCAACTTTATCACGCCGAAAACTATAGAGAAGGTATGAATCCTTTATTTTTTGTCGTTTTGTCTGCATTAACGTACTTTATAATCGTAAATATTCGAGTTGGTTTCAAAACAGTTTAAACAGCTGATTAGCGTGAGGCAATGGTAACTGTCGGGTTTACAAGTCCGTAAACAATATCAACTACAGTGTTTACAACCACAAACAGTGCTCCAACTACAACAAGATAGGCGACAAGTAGCGCCGTATCAGATCGTTCCACCGCCTCAAGAAACATAAAACCCATTCCCTGCCACTGAAACACAGTTTCGGTAAGAATCGTAAAGGCTATTAAAATACCCAACTGTACACCGCCAACTGTAATTACAGGCAGTAAGGTATTTTTAAAGGCATGCACCAGCCAGACCCGTTTTCTTGTCAGTCCTTTGGCCCAGGCATATTTTATATATTCTGTTTCCAGCACCTCCATCATTTCTGCTCGGATAAGACGAATAAATAGTGGAAGCATAATTGAGGATAAAGCAATGGATGGAAGTACCAGATGCCGTAAGCCATCGATTGTAAAGAGCCCACTTTCCCAACCCAATATATTCACAGTATCCCCCCGGCCATAAGAAGGTAACCAGTGCAGTTGAACGGCAAAGACATAAATCAGAACAATGGCAGTAAGAAAAACCGGGATAGATACTCCAACAATGGAGACCCCCATGGCAAGGCGTGAAAAAAACCGTTTCGGATAGATGGCCGAATAAAGCCCCATGGGAACAGAGAGTAACAAAATCAACATACTTGATACAAAAACCAGCTCAATGGTTGCGGGAGCCTTGGACAATATAACATCAAGTGCCGGTTTTTTAAAAAAATAGGAATATCCAAGATCGCCACGGACAGCATTGGAGACAAACCTGCCATACTGTTCAAAGAATGAATCGTTCAATCCCAGTTGTTCACGTAGCGCTTCACGCTCTTCTACAGAGACGGAAATCCCGACCAGATCACGAACAGGATCGCCAAGCTGATGTTTTACCGAGAAACCGATAAAACCGATAACCAGCATAACGACAGTGGCCTGAATTATTCTACGGACAATAAACGCAAACATAAAAGATAATGGGTTCCTTAGGGAGCACTAAAAAAGGGAATGTGTCACACAACTACGTGCATCACAGTCCCTTTATGGTTACTTCACATCATTTACTCTACAACCAGGTCGCCAAAATAAGGAAAATTTTGAGCATTAACAATAGCCTCAATATTTACATTATTTTTACCAGCCCATGAAAGATGCTGCCAATGCAGAGGAATAAACACAGCTTCATCATAAAGAATCTGCTCAACATCCTGCAACATTGCAGCACGTTTTACGAGATCAGTCTCTGTCTGTGCGCCAAGTACCAGCTCATCCACTTTTTTGTTACAGTAGTTTCCTGAGTTGTACTGACCGTATCCTTTTTCTTTATCTGGACACATAATAAGAAATTCTGAGAAGTTACCAGAATCTTCAGTATCAGAATGCCATCCGATCATCATAATATCAGCGGCACGTTCATCAAATAGTGGCCAGTATTGAGCTTTAGGCATGGTTTTAAGATTCACTTTAATACCAATTTTTGCAAGCATTGCAGCAACTGCTTCAGCAATTTTTTCATCACTGACATAACGGTTATTAGGAGCCATCATGCTCACTTCAAAACCTTTTTCATAACCAGCATCTTTCATCAGCTGTTTTGCTTTTTCGATATCATAGCGAGGAGCAAGGTTTTCTTTATACCCAAGATATCCTTTAGGTCCCTGCTGCGCAGCTGTAGTTGCAGTACCTTTCATGATTTTCTTAACAATACCTGCATTGTTAACAGCATAAACCATGGCCTGACGGACACGGGGATCTTTGAATTCAGGACGTCTTTCCTGATTTAACTGAAAAGTGATAATACGACCACCGGACATAGTAACCAGCTTGGCATCTTTAGATTTTTCCACCATTTTGAAATCCTGGGGAGAAACAGGCATAATAAAATCAACATCACCAGAAAGAAGAGCCGCTACACGGGTAGGATCCTGTTTAATTGGAGTAAGGATAATCTCATCCACATTACCTGGAGAAGACTTGTCCCAATACTCTGAAAAACGATTAAAAACAGTTTTTACACCCTGCTCACGATCACCAACAGTAAAAGGACCTGTTCCTGACTCGTTGGTGAGTGCAAAGGAAGGGCCGGTTTTAACGATGGCATCTTTTTCCAGGCCAGATTCATCTTTGCCGGTATAAAATACTGAGTCCATTGGAAAGACGTAGGTAGCCATGTTCAGAAGAAGTGCATATGGCTTTGCAGTTTTGAGATCTACTGTGTAGTCATCAACGGCAACTGCTTCGGTGAAGGGTTCAAAAAGAGCTTTGAAATCCTGGCTTTTTTTCAAACGATTAAATGTCCAAACAACATCTTTTGCAGTGAAGGGATTTCCACTGTGGAATTTCACACCCTTACGAAGGTGAAAACGAACGGTGTTTTCATCAAGACGCTCCCATTTTTCAGCAAGACGAGGCTCAAAGTCCATATCCTGACTCCAACGAACCAGTGGATCAAAAACCATATGGGAATATTGCAGCATTCCACCTGAAAGCTGTACATGAGGGTCAAGGGATACCGGATCAGCATCCATGGCAAGTTTAATGGTCTTTGCTCCAACAACACTAGCGCTAAACAGCAACACTAAGAGTAGAGCGACAATCTTCATCTGTTTCATAAAAATCTCCTTGTTTCTGGTAATCAGAATGATTAATTAGCTTTAAAGCTATGTACTAAACTCTGTCTTTTACTCAACAAAGCTCTTTTTGTCTATAACAGTTGCAACACAAACATACAATACAATTGATTTTTAATGTCAATGAAATTGTAACTGCTCAGCCAGCACATGATAGTTGGCATAATACTGACCTGTAACTGTTCAGATGTGCC
>JAOZTO010000037.1 GCA_029942265.1 Desulfocapsa sp. | reverse complement strand
GCCGAGACTCTGGATGAAACCAACTACACATATTCCGTTGCAGGACGCATTATGTCCATGCGTAAATTTGGAAAAGCTGCTTTTTTCCACCTTGCTGATAGTTCTGGTCGCATTCAAATCTATATCAAAAAAGATCTTCTTGGAGATGATGTTTTTGCCACTTTTAAAAAATGGGATATAGGCGATATTGTCGGAATCAAAGGAAAGCTTTTCAGAACTAAAACTGAAGAGCTATCCATCATGGCCGACAAACTTGTGATGATCTCCAAATCATTACGCCCTCTTCCCGAAAAATTTCACGGGCTTACTGATGTGGAAACCCGTTACCGACAACGCTATGTCGATCTGATCGTTACTCCTGAAAGTCGTAATGTTTTTATGAAACGAGTGGAAATCATCCGTTTAATGCGAGAGTTTCTGGCTAATCGCGGATTTATGGAAGTTGAAACTCCCATGATGCACCCTGTGCCTGGTGGTGCGACAGCAAAACCGTTTTCAACCCACCACAATGCACTTGATATGAAGCTATATCTACGAATTGCACCAGAGCTGTATCTGAAACGACTTCTTGTGGGTGGCTTTGAACGTGTCTTTGAGATTAACAGAAATTTTAGAAATGAAGGGCTTTCCACCAGACATAACCCTGAATTTACCATGCTTGAATTCTATCAGGCTTATGCAACATATCATGACTTGATGGATCTCACCGAAGAGATGATTTCATGGCTCTGTGATGAAGTAAACGGCACCATGGAAATTGAATACCAGGGAACCACAGTCAATCTTGCACCTCCCTGGAGGCGTATGACCATGGATGAGGCTCTGGTTGAAGTTGGTGGACTTGATCCTGATGATCTTGCAGATGATGAAAAAGTACTGGAACTTGCCAAAGAAAAGGGAATTAAACTGGAAGAACAGGCAGGACCTGGCAAAGCCAAAACAGAACTCTTTGAGCTGCTTGTGGAAGAAAAACTCATTGACCCCACATTCGTCACCGCATATCCAACAGAAGTGTCACCACTTGCCAGAAGAAATGAAGAAAATCCTGATGTCACCGACCGTTTTGAACTCTTTGTGACAGGAAGAGAGCTGGCAAATGCCTTCAGTGAATTAAACGATCCTGTCGATCAACGGCAACGCTTTGAAAAACAGATCGCTGAAAAAGGAGATGATGACGAAATTCACCATGAAATGGATGAGGATTTTGTCCGTGCCCTTGAATATGGTATGCCATCTGCTGCCGGAGAAGGCATCGGCATTGATCGTCTGGTTATGTTGCTCACCAATGCGCCATCCATTCGGGATGTTATCCTGTTTCCGCACCTAAAACCGGAAACAAAACTGCAACAAAAAAAGAAAAAGAAGAAAAGTGATTGCGGAGAAAAACAGCAGTGCAAAAAATAACATTCACCGTTCCCCTACTCCATGTTTGAATGGTTTATCAGCTTTCGCTATCTACGAGCCAGGCATAAGCAGAAATTTATTTCCCTGATTTCCCTTATCTCTGTTGCCGGTATTGCTATGGGTGTTATGGCGCTCATTGTGGTACTGTCGGTGTATTCCGGCTTTACAAACGGATTGCGTGATCAGATTCTTGGTGTCAACTCCCATATTATTGTACAGCGCCTTGGCGGAATTATTCCCGAATACACTCTGGTTCGGGATAGAATTATCACCGTTGATGATGTGACAGGTGCCACTCCTTATCTGTATGCTCAAACTCTGCTCAGCGGGCCACGAGGCGGAACAGGAATTGTACTCCGTGGAATTGATCCCGCTACTGCCCGTGGAGTAATCGCACTCCCTGACCAGATGATAGAAGGCAGTGTTGATGATCTCATTCAAGACAAAGATGCCAGGCTTCCAAATATAATTTTAGGCGCAGTCATGGCGGCTGACCTCCATGTATCTGTTGGTGATAAGGTTCGACTTATCTCCCCGTCAGGACCGCTCACCCCCATGGGAGTTATTCCCAAAATAAAGACTTCCCGGATATCCGGTATTTTTGAATCGGGCATGTATGAATATGACTCAAGTATTGCCTACATGAATATCCCTGATGTGCAAAATTTTCTGGAAAGTGATGACATAGTGCATGGTATTGAAGTCACTGTTAAAGAAAAACTCTTAAACAGAGCGGATCAAGTCGGAAGACGCATAGTTGATCATCTTGGAAGCGGATTTATCGCCAAAGATTGGATGTCCATGAACCGTAACTTATTTGCAGCATTCAAGCTTGAAAAAATTGGGATGTTTATCTGTGTTGCACTGATTATTCTGGTGGCTGCTCTGAATATCATTTCGGCTCTGATTATGGTGGTTATGGAAAAAGAAAAAGATATTGCCATTTTAAAATCCATGGGCGCAACCTCAAAATCCATTATGAAGATATTTTTCAATCAGGGGCTTGTGATTGGTCTTTCCGGCACGTTTATTGGTGTCGCATTTGGCCTTGGTTTGTGCGAACTCCTTTCACGCTATAAGTTTATTGAGCTTCCATCCAATGTCTACCCCATGAACACCTTGCCTATTAAGGTGCTTCCTCTTGATGTCACTATTATTGCGGTATCTGCCATTGTAATCACACTTTCTGCTACTATATATCCTTCCTGGAAGGCATCACAGGTAAAACCTGCCGAGGTACTTTCATGAACACAGATGCGATGGAACCGCCTCTCTTTGAAGCCTTGGAATTATACAAAAGCTATCACAGCGGCAAGGATGAAATTCATATCTTAAAAGGCCTTAATTTCAGCATTAACAGAGGAGAAATGACTGCGGTAGTTGGGGCATCTGGATCAGGAAAAACAACTTTACTTCAAATTCTCGGAACGTTAGATAGCCCAGACAGTGGAAAGCTGTTATTTAAAGGGGAAGAGCTCACATCCAAAAACGAAGCCTATCTCTCACAATTTAGAAATACATCACTTGGTTTTATTTTTCAATTTCATCATCTACTTCCTGAATTTTCAGCGATTGAAAATGTGATGATGCCAGGTCTTATTGCAGGAAAAAAGAAACATGAGATGGAGAAACCTGCCAAAAAACTCTTAGAGCAGGTCGAGCTTGGTCATCGGACTGAACATCGTGTAAACGAACTCTCGGGTGGTGAACAACAACGCACTGCCTTGGCACGAGCACTTGTTATGAAACCTTCTCTGCTTCTTGCCGACGAACCCACCGGTAACCTTGATGCACGGTCTGGAAATCTTGTTTTTGATCTGATTAAGTCTCTATGCCAAGATTTGCAACTTGCTACAATTATGGTCACTCATAACAGAGATATTGCGAAGAAGATGGATGTTTCATGTACTCTTCGGGATGGGGTTTTTCTTTAGGAGGCTGTCCGAGAATGCCCTTTCGCCCAAACTCTTCAGAATTGTCAAAAAATAATGCTCGGAATATAACACATATGCCTGCGCTTATTTTTAGAAAATTCTTCGAATTAGCTTTTCAAACTAAAGATTGAGCTTTTTTCTTCAAAGCTTCCATATCCAGTGGCTTTGATGTTCCACTGTTTAAACCATCCATTAACAACTGTTCTATTTCTTCATGGTCATGTCTTATAAGATCACGTAAATAATCGCCGGTACTTTGGTATTCCCCCATGCTCACACGAGTTTCAACAAAGGATCGCATTTCATCGGGCATTGATATATTTAGGGTAGCCATGGTGTTGCCTCCTTTGGTTTTTTCTTGTGTCCAGTGTTATGCCAATTATCGGGTACTTGCTGAATAGTTACTCATATACACACTAATATCAGTTATGACAATTTTTGCCAACGCAAAACGTAAAAATAACAAGCCATGCCACTGAATTGTAACTAGTTAGCTACACCCCACCTTCGCCCATATGAACAGTTACAGTTCAATGGTATGCTAATTATCAGGTATTGGCTGAATAGTTACAATTTAAGTTCTCCTACTTCTTCCCCAAAAATTCCCGATAAGCCGCCATCATCCGTATCTGGCCATAAGAATACTCATCTCCCAATCGTGCTTTTACAGGGCTCAATGCTTTTTCTGTTTCCTTATCAAGCTCTTTTGATATTACAATCTGTTGCTCCTTTGAAAGCAGTTTATCAATGTCAAGTTTTCCTTTTTCCACAAAAAAAGCAAGGTGACTTTCGATAGTTGAATCAACAAGGCTCCGCTCTTTTGCAATTTCCATTATACCCTTTCCATCATTGAACATATTCAAGCTGATGTTTTTGGTATCATCTTCAAAAGAACCAGCTTTGCCAGAATCATTTTTGCCCTGTGGCAATTCTTTAGGTACTGGTAAAAAAACTGCTTCGATACCTTGTGCTTCCCGATAAGCGCACACATGATCCACAATTTCTTTACCAAAATTTTCAATGGTTTTTTTGCCGACACCGGAAATAGCCCGTAACTCACCAAGTGTATTCGGTAGACAGACAACAATTTGAATCAGCACTCGTTGATATAAAATCTGAAAACGTGCCACATCAAGTTCAGTAGCCTTAGCCGTTCGCCATTCCCGTAGTGTTTCAAACAGTTGTGGGTGTTCGATATCAGCTTCATTATAGGCGGGTGCCTGTTGTTTTTTTGCCTTCGATGGTTGAAAATCAATTTCAGCCGCAGTCACCGCTAGTAAATAACTGGACGGCGAGAAAGAATCCTCACAGGATTTAACTCCTGCAATCTTCACCCCAATCTCTTTTCGGCAGTTATTTAAGACATTGGTGATTTTCTTGCGAAGTTCCTTATTGTCCGTTTCAAATTGTAGAGTCAAAACAGAAGTTGCAAAGATGTCCGTACATTTTTCCTGAAACCAGACAGATGCCTTGCGCAGCCGTTCAAGGGTATGTTCGTCAGTTTCAGGAAGATTATTCGCCTCAAAAACCGTGTTCAGCTGATTCCTGAAATTATCACTAACGGAAAAGATTAAATCCCGTGCCTGCTGCTCAACGGTAACCATATCATCTGTTCCTGACAGCTGCACCACACTAGCATTGCGAGTAAGAAGGTGTACAAGAAAGCCAAGGCGTTTTGACAACAGGCCAAAGTCAAAACATTCAAGTAAAATCTTCTGCTGATACCTGATTTTTGCATCATGCAGCATACTCTCGTCTGGCGGATTCTTTCGCCCGAGTTCATCAAACTGCAACACTGCCTGATCAGTCCCCACTCCATTTGGAACAATGGGTGAACTAAGCACCAAGCCTTCCAGCGTTTTACAACGACTCAGCGCCACATACACCTGACCATGCGCAAAGGCAGCTTCGGCATCAATTACGGCACGTTCAAACGTCAATCCCTGGCTCTTGTGAATGGTAATGGCCCAGGCAAGTTTTAGCGGATACTGCTTAAACTCCCCCACTACCTCTTCCCGGATCTCCTTAACCTCATCGTTAAGCGTGTATTTAATGTTCTCCCAGGAACTTTGATCTACTTCAATTTCTTCAGTATCTCCTGGGCATTGCACAAAAATGGTTTTTCCAACAATGGCAGTTACTCGGCCTATTTTTCCATTATAATAGAGCTTTTCAGGAGAAATATCGTTACGCACAAACATCACCTGCGCACCTTTTTTTAATGTAAGCTGTTGAAGCGTCGGGTAAATATGTTCTGGAAAATCACCTGAAACAGAGGCATTAAAATGATACTGTTTAGCATCAATTTCTTTAAGCCTTTTTAAGTTAATGGTTTCAGCACTGGCATTATGAGTGGTTAGTGTAATATAGCCCTGTTCTTCATCAGGCATAAAATCCTGTATATACTGCACATTCAGAGATTCAAGCGTGGCACCGCCAAGCTTGTTTTCCCGAACATGGTTAAGGATCTCAATAAATTTCTCATCGGATTGGCGATAGATATGTTTCAGCTCAATGGTCAGTAGTTCGGTTTGCTGCAACGCCTTACTCGAAAAGAAATAGACCGACTCATAATGCTGTTTTAACAACTGCCATTCATGATGTTTTGCCACGGGGGAGAGCTGGTGCAGATCACCTATCATCAGCAGTTGCACACCGCCAAATGGCTGATTACTTCTACGATATCTGCGCAACACAGCATCCACAGAATCAAGTAAATCTGCACGTACCATACTGATCTCGTCAATTACCAACAGATCAAGGCTTTGAATAATCTGTTTTTTCTCTTTGGAAAAACGAAACTGACGCTGGTTGTTCTGTTCATACGCATCACTTCCTGGAACAAACGGGCCAAACGGAAGCTGAAAGAATGAGTGTAGTGTTACACCACCTGCATTCATTGCAGCAACGCCCGTAGGTGCCGTAATGATCATTCGTTTTGCAGTCTTTTCATGCAGATCATGAAGAAAAGTGGTTTTCCCTGTTCCCGCTTTTCCGGTTAAAAAGATATGTGATCCGGTGTATTGCACAAAATCACTGACAAGTTGTAATTCTTTATTTATTACAGTAG
Source organism: Desulfocapsa sp. (assembly GCA_029942265.1). Taxonomy (GTDB): domain Bacteria; phylum Desulfobacterota; class Desulfobulbia; order Desulfobulbales; family Desulfocapsaceae; genus Desulfocapsa. The sequence goes on along the minus strand of JAOZTO010000037.1, from coordinate 5,325 downwards.
ACATTTTTCTCCACGATCTCATCTATGAGCCCATCTATTCCAATAGTAAATCTCGACTTTTTCTATTCACACACAGTCTTACAAATGCTAGCATATTTTCATAAATTCCGCACCCTGTGCAAATATAATCACACAATAAGATGCTTGACAGAAAAGTCAGATAATCATATGATTTTTACATTCAACTAACTTCGTTTCTCCTGAGAACCTCCAATAAAAGCACAAAATGAATCTTAAAAAAATTTCATACACACTGCCTGTCATCCTCTTGTTAATCAGTGTTCTGACTGCAACATCTACTTTTGTTATCCTACAAAAAAAAGAACAGAATAATTTTATACAATTTTTTCTAACATCCAGTTATAATCTAGCTAGACATATTAATAAGCACCTACTAGAATTCAAAGCTCCCAATTCAGGCGGTAACAACAGTTCTTCACAACATCTTTTACCTCTCATAGAAGAAGTGTTTTCTTCACACTATAATAATAACTACGACATCTGGTTGTTTAACAGCACCCCCAAGGAACAATTGTTACTTGCTATTAACACCTCTGACTATCCTTTGTATATATCGAAAGAAGAAAGTGCTGCACAACATATTGACAGCTTAATTGCATCCTATCCTCCTCCGTACATTAAATCATACAAGCTTATGTATGGGTATCGCCTGATTATCGCTGCTGACAAAATCCTTATAAATTCTCACATCACTAATATTCCTGCAATACTATCTGGAACTATTTTTTTTATACTATGCGGTTTTTCTATACTTTTCTTTTTATTGTTACGTGGTCGTATCATTATTGGTCAACAGGTACTGATCCGTACCAAACAGCTACAAAAAAGTGAATGCCGTGCTCGTAATCTAGCAAAAGCCGCCACAAAGGATGAAGAACAGTTACAGGAACTTCTGGTTACTATACAAGTCGGAATAATCATAATCAAACGGAGTAGCCACGTTATCATATTTGCCAATCAAACCGCTGCTGACATGATTGGCCTTGCACCACACGAGATAGAAGGGAATATTTGCCACACATTTGTTTGCCCGGCAGAACAAGGAAAATGCCCCTTTGACGATCTTACAGAAGTCATCGACAACTCAGAACGAACCCTCCTGTGCCATGACGGCACAACCCGTCAAATCCTAAAAACTATAAAGACCATTACCTATAAAGATACAGAATGTCTTTTGGAATCTTTTGTAGACATTTCTCCTTTAATTGAAGTTCGCAGGAAAAATGAATTATACCTTGAAGAACTAACTCGCATTAAAAAAGCCATAGATGGCTCAAGCGATGCTATTGGCATGGTCACCAAAGACGGTTTACATTTCTATCAAAATGCTACCTTCACCAAACTGTTCGGCTATAGCGTGGAAGAGATCAAGCAACTAACACCCTCTGTTTTACATAAAGATCAGAATTTTGTAGAATCTTTTTTGAGTACACTTGTACCGGGAACCTCCATGCAGAGCGAAGCGGATATGATAACAAAAGATGGTAGACAACTTTCAATCGCTCTCCAGGCTGATGCTATCCTTGATGCAGACGGTAATGTCACCTGTATAATTGCAGTTCATCGAGATATTACTGAAAGTAAAATGATAGCACAACGTGATTTACTCCTTAATAAGCTTCTGCACAACCTCTTTCACCCGGCCCCCCTTGAAAACAAAATCAAGCAGATTACTGATGCTGTCGTAGAAATGGTCGATGCTGATTTCTGCCGCATATGGCTTGCCGGTGATGCTGATCACTGTGATAATGGTTGTATCCATGCCTCTACCTCTCAAACAGACAACAATCATTGTTCGCGACAAAAATGCCTTCACCTTGTCGCAAGTTCTGGGAGATACACACATATTAATAAAGACCCCCATTGCCGTGTTCCTTTTGGAGCATATAAAATTGGTCGTATTGCCAATGGCGAAAAAGAACACCTTATCAGTAACAATGTCCAAACAGACCCACGTATTCATGATAATGCATGGGCAAAAGAACTAGGACTTATATCCTTTGCAGGTCATCAGTTACTCGATGAAAATCATACGTGCATTGGCGTGCTTGCTCTTTTTTCGAAAAATAGTATTAGTGACGAAACAAATATATTCTTGCATAATATTGCCCAGTTAAGTGCTCAAGTGAGCATTTTAGATCATGCAGAAAAACATCTACACCAATCCCTTCTTGAGAAAGATGAGGTAAACCGAGAACTCAATAAACAGACAGAATTTGCAAAACAGATGGCAGAAGCAGCGGAACAGGCAACACAAGTAAAAAGTGAATTTATTGCAAACATGAGCCATGAAATCCGCACCCCGCTCAATGGAATTATCGGCATGAATGGACTGTTATTCAACACTGAACTGAACGAAAAACAACTCCATTACGCAAGCATCATCCGAACAAGCGGTGAAAACCTTCTTGATATTGTAAATGCTATTCTTGATTTTTCAAAACTTGAAGCTGGTAAAATGATCCTTGAGAATAAAGTTTTTAACATTCACGCCATTCTCCATGATATTGCTGAAACAATGGATCTGACTGCAAGAGAAAAGGATATTACGCTTCACTATTCAGTAGATGCAAAAGTACCAAAAAATTTATCAGGAGATTCCACGAAGGTGCGGCAGGTTTTAAGCAACCTGATCGGAAACAGCATTAAATTTACAGAAAACGGTAAGATCTCCGTCACGGTAACTCTTCAATCGGAAACGACAACTGAAACATCACTTCTTTGCACAATAAAAGACAGCGGTGTCGGTATTGCGCCAGACGATCAGCAAAAGATATTTTCAAAATTCAGCCAGGTAGATGCATCCACCACTCGGAAATATGGTGGCACTGGGCTTGGTCTTGCAATCTGCAAAGAACTGGTTGAATTAATGGGAGGAGCAATTGGAGTAAACAGTGAAATTGACATTGGTTCTGAATTTTGGTTTTCAGTTCCCTTTCTAAAAACAGCACAAATAGAACAAACCCAACAGGCACAAAACAGAGTCATCCCCCCACCAAACATTCAGAAAACGTCCCTAGGCTGCATCACCGATAGCTTTTGCCTGTTGTTAGTGGAAGACAATAGCATAAATCAAATGGTAGCTACTGGTCTTCTCGATAAACTCAATATCTGTATCAAGATTGCCGCCACCGGCCAGCAAGCTCTCGATTTATTCCATAATAATTCATTTGATATTATTATGATGGATATTCAATTGCCAGATATGGATGGCTATACGGTGACAAAGTATATTCGACGCAAAGATAGTACAATTCCAATTTACGGTATGTCGGCTCACGCATCTCAGGAATACCGAGAAAAATGTATTACTGCCGGGATGAATGGTTCAATCAGTAAGCCTATTATCGCATCTGAATTACTGAAGATTGTGCAGGACAGGATGAAGCAAAAAAAATGCTGACGGGATCAATCCTTAACCCTTCCCCCTTGTTTTCATCGAGATATAAAGGTTTTCTACCTTTGTTCGTGCCCATGGTGTCCTTCTTAAAAACTTCAGACTCGATTTCACCGTCGGCTCATTGGCAAAACAGTTAATTCTGATATATTTAGCCAGTTTTATCCAGCCGTAATCAGCAACCAGAGCTGTCAAAATCTGCTCAAGTGTCACTCCGTGCAGTAAATCTTTTGTTTGTTTTTCACTCATATATTTGGGTATCACTCGTTTATGGGATATAGAAGCAGGTCGGTTACTATTCTGCTGTTGTCACCAATAGTCATATCAAGGCATCCTAAAGACACTCAATAGATGCGTACCTTGAGTTTATCCTTGAGGGAATTGTCGACAATATTCATACAATGCTATACTAGTGGCTGTTGCAGCGTTAAAACTATGGGGAAGTCCATATACGGGAATCTCTACAACATCATCAAGTACAGTAAGAATATCTGACGTCAATCCGGTTCGCTCATTGCCTATAACAAGAGCAGTACGTCGTAAAAACTGATAGCAATGCATGCTTTCAGAATGTGTTGTCTGCTCAAGACCTACCAGCCTGTAACCATCATTTTTTAACCTTTTCAGTACTGGCAGTAGCGTCCGATGTGTTGAAATATCCAACTCTGATTCGCCATCCCTTGCAATCTTTGAGATAAGGCTTGCATTACCTGTTATAACAAGACGTTCTATTGCACAGGCGCTTCCCGTACGCGCAATACTTGAGATATTAACATTACTTCTCATTGGTGCACAGGCGACAATTATCTCCCGTAGTCGGGTCAGGTTAGAACCGGGTTTGTGACGCTGATGTTCAAATTTACTCATTGGAAAGCAGTTCCTATGGAGTTTTTTACGAGTTTATCAAGAGTGACAAGTTCGTAAAAAGGTCAAATTTGAGATGGCTAAGTAAAAAACTCCATATGCGAGGCGCGTAAAATTTCTATTATTTCGGCGTACTAAAGTACGTCGTAATGATGGAAATTTTGCAGCAACGAAGCAGATGGAGAGTTTTTACGACGCCATCAAGAGTAATACACTTTTTCAAGATACAGCCCTGATGCCGGAGCGGTTCCCGGGGATGCTTGGCGATCTTTCGCCTCAAGAATACGGCATAGATCGTCGCGTGTGTAACGCCCTTCTCCAACCTTAACGATAGCCCGAACAATATTACGCACCATCTTGTAGAGAAACCCGTCTGCACAGATATCAAAAGTTATCAGGGGCAAATCATGACTCATAGCAGCCAGATTCACAACACGGGTTGTATTCTTTTGTTTAAAGTTTGGACGTGTAGCAAATGAGGCAAAATCATGCTTGCCCTCAAAAACAGAACAGGCACCGATCATTGCCTCAACATCAAGGCGGCTTTTGACATGCCAGACCCTTCCATCACGTTCTATGGGAAGTTCTTTGCTATTCCAGATAACATAGCGATATCGTTTAGCGATTGCACTATCACAGGCATTAAAATCAAATGGTACACTGGCCACATCCACCACCCGAACAGTTTCAGCAAGTAGAGCATTTAATTGCTCTTTTAATTCATCCACCTGCAACCCCGCAGGAAGTTCAACACTCGCCACTTGACCAGTTGCGTGCGCTCCGCGGTCAGTACGCCCTGAACCTCTTACCGCTGAACGGATATTAAAAAGTTGTTCCACTGCCTGTTCAAGGGCGTATTGTACTGTCGGTTTATCTCCATGCCGCTGCCACCCTAAATAATGCCGTCCATCATAGGAAACTGTTATTTGATAATTGGACATAGTTGTGAATAATCCTTTCAAAATATAAAATAATAAGATGGTAATAGGTAAATATTCGGGTTGGGCTCAAAACAGCCCAGACCACTGAATTGTAAATGTTTG
>JAOZTO010000036.1 GCA_029942265.1 Desulfocapsa sp. | reverse complement strand
TTAGAAAATTCTTCGATTTTGAACGAAATGCCTATTCTCGGACAGCCTCCTAGTACCCGATATTTGGCATAACACTGAACTGTAACTCAAGTAAAGGGTATCTTAAATACTAATTAATCTTCAACCTCACAATCGTTTCCTTCACATTCAACATCTGCAACCAGGAAAAAAGCTTTGTATCCATTTTTGTTAAGCTCCTGCGCTGCCATATCTGCACGGGCGCCAGTGGTACAGTGGATATATACTTTTTTGTCTTTTGGGATTTCGGAAAGACGTGATCCTACCATGTCAAGGGGGATTGTAATGGCATTTTTGAAGCCACCGGCAGCAGTTTCTCCTTCGCTTCGTACATCAAGGATAACTGCTCCAGAATCTGTGCCTTGAACTACTTGCATAAATTCTTCTCTTGTAATTTCGCCTTTACCCAGTTTGCGTACCCAAACAACTTCTGTAACAACTGGAGCACTTGTGGTTGCTCCACCGGATTTGATCCATCCTGCATAATTTCCAGGAACAATCGCTACTTTTTTATATCCTTCATCCCTCATATCTTCAACTGCATCGGCTGCGTCTTCATCAGAATCGCTGTAGAAAACAATGAGTGCCTTTTTAGGGATATCGTCAAGTCGATCATCCAAGGTGTCGTAAGGTATGTTTACTGATCGTGGAATCTGCTTTGAAGCAGCTTTTTTGGCAGAACGGAGATCAATTAAAACAATATTACCTTTATTAACGTGTCCTTTACTGGAGTAGACCATATTCCCAGCTTTTACCCACGCAGGCTCACCTTCAAGATATACTTGTACGTTTGTGTAACCAGCTTTTTTCGCCAGACCGGCGTTTTTTGTGGACATGCCTCATGTGGGTCCTCCACAATAGAAAATAAGCGGAATATCTTTGTTCTTCGGAAGTACAGTTGCTGCATTTTTTTTGTAATCAGGTACAGACAGGCTTGCAGCACCAGGGAGGTGATCTGCGGCATATCGTTTTATGGGACGAGCATCGATAAGAAGGTATTCCTTGTTACTGGCAACCAAAGCGGTTAACTCTGCGGTTTTTATTTCAGTGACGCCTTTTGGTAGTTTCGCAAGTTTTGGTTTGACAATTATAGCCCATGGTTGACCGTCGCGCATTTCGTATGAAATAATCGCTGCATGTCCTTTGGCTGCATGCTCAACACCTTTGGTGGCGTCGTCAAATTTAACCATTATGGTTTTTGCTTCTTTGCCTTTTCCCACAGAAATAGAGATGCTTTTGGCTTTATTGGATTTACCAATGATTTTTCCTTTGTAAACTGGTCCCTGAGCTTTTTTAGCCTGGGCGGTAACTGCAGGTTTTGCAGCAGTTGTAGTGGAACTTGTATTCTGGGTACAGCCAGTCACCAAAAATGACGCCATAATCAGAAAAGGGATAAATTTGACAATGTTTCCTTTCATACTTCCTCCAAAATTTAAAAAACTGGTTATTGAGTAAGACGGTTTCTTTGTATCTCGGAAATAATACAAAGTATCTAGAAGTTTATTCTAGATTATTTTTCAAACCAACCTCCTAGGAGGCTGTCCGAGAATGCCTTTCATCCAAAAAACAGTAAGAATTGTCAAAAAATAATGTTCGGAATATCAAACATAAGCCTGCAATTATTTTCAGAAAACTCTTCGATTTTGAACGAAATGTCTATTCTCGGACAAGATCCTAGTGGGGAGGAAGACGGGTGAACTCCTACCTACCAAAATAATTATGTAATATGTGAGTTAATTTAATAGTAGTTTGAAGTTTTTGCAAGCGTAAAATAAATGCAGTAAATGCGCTCATCGCTACCACAGCGTAGCGTTGTGGGTTTTATTGGCGGTAAAGGATACGAAGAATTGCATCTCTATAGTTTTGTTTTTGATTGAGCAAAATCACAAAAGGGTCTTTTGTGTTTCCCTTTGTGATGTAGCCTGCATAACAAAACACACCAGTTTTCCTTAGTGTTCCTGATTTCATACGTGTGCCGTATTTGATAGGGATTAGTGCAGAGTATGGCTCAAAATTTTCAAGAACACGAATCATCGCTTCAGGACTGAGTTTGTTTTCTTTGGATAGGCCTGATCCTTCAATCATGACAAGTTGTTTGTCAGTAAGCCCTAGTGATATTTTAATAAAATTTTTAATGGTCTTTTGACTTTTCTTCCAAGTTGCAGGAAAGCCATACTCTACTGCACCAATTGTAAGGAAGATCTGATTAGCCATAAAATTATTTGACGACAGCAAGCATTTCTGCACAAGTTCCAAGAGGTTTTCTTCGGCAATATATTGATGAAGTAGCTTAGCGTTTACAGGAATGGAATCTTGAAGAATATCTCCTGTTATTTTTATTCCCTGTTGTATGAGCAGTTCTTTGAAAAGCTGGCCACTGTAAAGAAGACTGTTAGATAGTAATGATTTTTCAGGAAACGCATCAACATTGACGCGGTGGTATCCACTTGCAAGGTGCTTAGCAATTTGACCCATAAGGGGAAGGTATGGTGTTTGAGACTCTACTGATTTTACCTTGGCATTTTTATATGTTTTCAGTGGAAGTGAATTGAAATTCACAGCTAGCGCTGAACAATTAGCATCATAGGGATTAGTTGAACCTTCTGAGCCGTTAGTGGTCGTTTCCTCAAGTGCAAAAGAAGAATCGTCGAGTACGATATTGCGTATATCTGTTATGTTTTTTTGAGCAATTATTCTAGCTATTTTAGCTACTTTTTCAGAAACAAGGTATGGATCGCCCGATCCCTTGATATAAATGTCTCTTGTAGTGTAATTGAAAAAAATATCGGTAGTGAAACGATAATCAGGTCCGAGTATTTCAAGTGCAGCAAGGCTTGTAACAAGTTTAATGGTAGATGCGGGAATAAACGATCGAGTCAGGTTTTTTGAGAAGACAGTATTGCCATTTTTACGGAGTGCGTAACCACCTTTAATGATATGTTTATTGATTGACTGGAGCTCTTTACTACAGCTTGTGTTGGGAAGAATGACGGAGAGAAGAAGACATAAAAAAAAACCGAGAATACCCACAAGATGGGTATCTCGGAATTTCATGCGTGGTGAATCTATAGGCACAGAAGAGCCTTATGTTAAATTTTAGGCAATTTTGCCATAGACGCTTCAATAGCCTCTTTTGGGTAATCGTAGTTCTGTAGATCGCCAGAAAAGTATTTATCATAAGAGGCCATGTCAATAAGGCCATGTCCTGAAAAGTTGAAAAGGATAGTTTGTGGTTTGTCCTTCTCTCGGGTTGCTTCAATGATAGCACCACGGATAGCGTGGCACGTTTCAGGTGCAGGAATAATTCCTTCAGTACGGGCAAAAAGAACGCCAGCCTCAAAGCATTCGAGCTGGTGAACCTTGATTGGGTCAATAATCTTTTCACGAACCATAGCAGATACGATGGGAGCCATTCCGTGATAACGAAGTCCACCAGCATGGATTCCTGGCGGAATAAAGTCATGTCCTAACGTATACATATTCAGAAGTGGTGTGGTTTGTGCTACATCACCGAAATCATAGGCAAGAGTACCCATAGTCAATGATGGACAGGATGCAGGTTCAACACCTACAAAACGAATCTTTTTTCCTTCAAGATAGTCGGGAACATAAGGGACTGCAAGACCAGCAAAATTGGATCCTCCACCACAGCAACCAATAATAACATCCGGGTAATCGCCAGCGATTTCCATCTGTTTTTTTACTTCAAGACCAATGATAGACTGATGTAAAACAACATGGTTCATAACTGATCCAAGTGCATAGTTGGTGTCGTCTCGACTAGCAGCATCTTCAATAGCCTCTGAAATTGCGATACCAAGTGATCCTGCTGTATCGGGATACTGTTCACGAATTTTTCGTCCGATCACAGTATCTTTGCTCGGGCTTGCTACAATGGATGCACCAAACGTTTGCATCATGGATTTACGGTATGGTTTCTGGTCAAACGAGATGCGTACCATATAGACCATACATTCAATACCAAACTTTTGGGTAGCAAAAGAAAGGGCGCTGCCCCATTGTCCGGCACCTGTTTCGGTGGCGAGTCTTTTTATACCTTCAAGGCTGTTGTAATAGGCTTGCGGTACGGCAGAGTTTGGTTTATGTGATCCAACTGGAGAAACACCTTCATTTTTGAAATAAATTTTGGACTTTGTGCCGATTGCCTGCTCAAGGTTTCTGGCACGAACAAGGGGCGCTGGCCTCCATATTTTGAGCACGTCAAGAACTTCTTCTGGGATATCGATAAATCTTTCCTGCGACATTTCCTGTTCCAAAAGAGCTGTGGGAAAGATTGCACCAAGTTTTTCAGGCCCTATGGGTTTTTTGGTTTCAGGGTCAAGGGGAGGGAGCAGGCCATTTGGAATATCAGGCCCTACATTGTACCATTTGGTTGGCATCTCATCGTCGCGAAGGACAATTTTTTTGGTTGTCATGTTGTGTTCTCCTTTATATTTTTAATGATTTTTTTAATTTCAAACTTTTCACTAATTTATCTTGAATGATTTGGAAAGTTAATTAAGAGTCGATTAACTATGACAGACTCGTAAAAAGTCTGAATTTTGGATGGATTTGTAAAAAGCTTCATATTCGAGGCACGGAAATTTCGTATCATTTCGGCGTACTAGAGTACGTTGAAATGATACGAAATTTGCAGTAACGAAGAAGATGAAGAGTTTTTACGAATCCATCAACTATATTTCTACCACAATAATGGCAATAGACGCAACATGAATTACTCTCGGACAAGATTCTAGGAGACTTCTAATTCCAGCCAGCCAGTCTTAAAAACTGTTGCTGTTAATAAATTTCCAGGAGATTGTTCAAGTACTGCAGCCAAAACCTCAAGAGGTTTTGCACCTGCCTCACTGGCTTTATTTATCAGTTCGATGGAAAGGGTATGCTGGTCAATAGGTTCAAAGGAGCTCACTAATGGCCGTATGTTTATTTCTTTCATTTTCCCCTTACGGATTCGTTTGATAAAAAATTGTTCCTTATCCATAAAATCTTTTATAAGTTGTTCGTCTTTATCGCCCAGAATCTGTTTGAGACTTATTCTATAAGAATTGAGCACTCTTTGAGGAACAGAACCACTACTGAGTGTGATGGACAGTACTTCAAGCCCAGGGGGAACTTGTTTGTTAAGTCGTTTCTTAATGTCTGCAAGGTTATCGAGTGGAGCAGGAAGATCCATAATAAAGTATTCAGCAAGGCTTTGCGTACCAACGGGCAGGGCGGGGCCAAAAGAAACCTTTGGTGATGGGTTGAACCCTTTGGAAAAGTTAGTTTTTATTTTAGCACGACGAAGTACACGAAAAACAATCTGAAGAATTTCAAGATGTCCGAGATAGCAGATGTCGCCAAGTCTGGAATAGTTCACAACGTAATAAAAATGAGGCATATTCTGGCTTGCATTCCCATTTGGTGTGTGTGTTGTCTGGCTTGAATTGTCTGTTTGTTGCTGTTGTTCTCTTTTTCTGTCGATAACAATAGGTTGAACCGTTTTGAAATCACATACGCCACATTTCTGACAGTCATGATATCGACAATCCGGTGTGTAGTCTTCAGTATGTGATTTGTGAAATTCTTCCTTGAGAAAGTTCTCATCAACACCACTACTTAAATGCTGCCAAGGAAGAACCTCATCAAGATGCCGTTCCCGGAGGAAATCATCAAGAGAAAGGGAACACTCTTCTGCAGCTTCTTGCCAGTGAGAAAGCTGGAAAAAATCAGACCATCCATCAAGGCGTGCTCCTTTATTCCATGCTGTTTCAAGGAGCTGTGAAAGACGTCGGTCACCACGAGAAAAAACACCTTCCAGGAAACTCTGCTCAGGGTCTTGCCATTTAAGGTTGATTCCTTTTCTTGGAAGGGCTCTTTTAAGGTGTCTAATTTTTTCATGGCTTTCCGCCATGGATATTTGTGCATTCCATTGAAAAGGAGTGTGAGGTTTGGGAACAAAGGTTCCAATACTTACATTGATTTGCTGTCGTCCTCTTCCACCTGATTGACTACCAACTTTTTTGGTTTTAATGGCAAGGTCTGCAATGGCATTAATATCATCATCTGTTTCACTAGGAAGGCCAATCATAAAATACAGTTTCATGACTTTCCAGCCTAAACTAAAGGCATCGTTGCTTGTTTGAAGGAGATCCTCTTCCGTGATACCTTTATTGATAACACGCCGTAGACGTTCACTACCAGCTTCGGGAGCGAGGGTGAATCCAGTTTTTCGAACCCGTTTGATCTGATCCATTAAATCCTGTGTAAGTGTACCCACACGCATGGATGGCATGGAAACAGATATTGCTTCATCTGCAAATCGATCCATTAGTTGTGGTAGCGTTGTTCCGAGGCAAGAGTAATCTCCAGTTGAAAGAGAGAGTAGAGCTAGCTCATCAAATCCTGAATTCAGAATACCTTTGTCGGCGAGTTCAAAAATTTGTTCTGGGCTTCGTTCACGGACAGGGCGATAAATGATACCAGCTTGGCAGAATCTGCAGCCTCTAGTGCATCCTCTGGCCACTTCTACACCAAGACGATCATGTACAATTTTGGAATTTGGCACCAGTGGGTGAAGGAGATGATCGAGCGCAGAAAGATCACTGAGGATACGTTTATTTACAGTTTTGAATTCTGGATTTAAAGCTTTGATCTCAGAAATTCTACCTGTAGTATTATAAACTGGTTCAAAGAGTGAGGGGATATATACTCCTGTGATTGCGGCTAGCTTGAGCAGAATATCCCGTTTGGAAAGTTCAGCTTTCTTGGCAGTTTGAATACATTTAGCTATCTCCACTACTGCTTCTTCACCGTCACCTAACAGGATAGCGTCAAAAAAGTCTGCAACAGGCTCTGGATTGAGGCTGCATGAACCACCGCCAAGGATAATTGGCATGGTGTCATCTCGGTCAGCAGCTCGGAACGGTATACCAGCTAGGTCAAGTACTGTGAGAATGTTTGTGTAGCACAGTTCATAAGGCAGAGTAAAACCGATCACATCGAATTGTAGAAGGGGGCGATTACTTTCCAGGGAACAGAGGGCGATGCTATGTTCTCGAAGTAACTTCTCCATATCAATTGCCGGACAATAACAGCGTTCGGCAAGTATTTTTTTATTGCTGTTGAGTATGTGGTAAAGAATTTGCAATCCCTGATGTGACATGCCAATTTCGTAAAGATCAGGGAAAATGAGAGCGCAACGGAGTGTGCTTGTATCCCACTCTTTTACAATACCATTGTATTCATGGCCAAGGTAACGCCCTGGTTTATTGATAAGAGGGAGGATATCTCTCTGCTCGAAGTGTTGTTTCATAAGATAGTTCGCTGTGTTATTATTGTGTTACAATTGTTTTTTGATTTCCATGGAAAATAATTATAAGCTATTTATGGAGGTTTGCATACCGTTAATCAGTGTTAACCATGGTAATCGTTTTGGCTAGAGCCCTATTCATTTACTGAAAATTAGTTGACTTTACAAGAGCGGATGATGTATTCAAGAAAGTAATATAAATATTTTTGGTAACTATCCCGCTGCACAGTTACTATTTATCAAAAAAAAGGAAGTTACTGGGATATTCATTATGATGAATCGTAAAATTATTTCTATGTACGTAACACTGTGTTTTTTAGTGATTTTTTCTGGGAAAATATATGCTGCAGAAGGAATGATTGAAAAGGTATCTTTTCAGGGAAATAATGGGAAAAATGAATCTGTTGTTTTTCATCTGAACGGCCCGTGGCTACCCAAAATGTTTGCCTTGAAAGGGGATAATCCACGTGTTGTTTTCGACTTTATGGACACGGATTTTGGGGCTGATGTTCCAGTGTCTATCAATGCTGATGGAGCTATGGTTCGGAAAATACGTCTAGGACGCCACAGTAATAAAACGCGAGTTGTGGTGGATCTTGTCAAGAATAGCGATGTTAATTTTGACCAGCAGTTTGATGAAAGCAATAATGTTTTGACTATAAATCTTATTCCACTGGCAACAGATGTCGAATCAGAAGTTATTCAAGAGAATGTTGAACAAGTTATAGTGAAAGAACTGGCACAAGCTCCCTTGGTAACAGTACAGTCAGAAACCATTGATAAAGAGATAGTTGAGACGGTTGCCGTTAAAGAAGCTGTTACTCCACAGCAAGTTCAGAAAAAAAATAAACCCGTATCCGATCCGCTTCTCTCAGATGTATCGTATGAAAACACTTCTGATAAGGGGGAGATGGTTCTTTTTAAACTTAATGGATTTTATCCTCCAACGGTCACTGGAAAAGAGGAGAGTACTCCTTTGGTGATTTGTGAATTTCCGGGAGCAAGACTTGGAGATGCGGTTCGGCTTGAGCAGGAAATTCACGGAAAATTCATTCAACAAGTTGACGTGAAACAGATCCAAGGCTCTAATAGTGTGCGTGTCACTATTGAACTTGCGCCGAATAATAATTACGATTTACAGCAGGTCTTTTTCAAAGAAGATAATCTTTTTGTTATTATTGTAAATACGTATGATTCCAAAAAATGAAAAGCGATGATTGCTCCTATGGTAGGAATTGTTTGTAGTAGTCAGTAGGGACAGGAAGATTGAAATCAGACGCTTGCAATTCTATAGAAGTATTAATATTTTCCATTTCTATATGAACTTCTGCCCCCCAAGGGAGGTTTGAAATTTGTATATGCTTTTTTGGTAGGCAGATATCAAGGTTTGCTTCCGTTTCTTCATAAGAAATTTCTGCTACTGTTTTCCCCTCTTCGTCAAGAAAAAGAAAGCCTAAAAGTAAACGTTTTGCCGGATCAATGTGCAACCATCTTTTCACACCATTTTGGTTTGACTGAGTAGAGAGAACCCATACGGTTTGATCTGATTCGTCATAGTTGCTTTTTTGAATTGTGAGTGGATGGATAGGGAGACGACCTGTGAGGTAGAGGAACCAGCTTTCCTCTGCGAAAACTAGTGGGAGTTGTTGCCGGATCATAAGTGAACGCACATTTCCTCTAATATACCGATGTTCAATGGTGTCCAGAATTTGGAAAGTCTTCCCATCACTAGCCCAAGCATATGTGAGCATTCCCAGTGGGTTTGTGATAACGTATTTGCTATGAGATGGCGATAGAACCTGCAAATATCCAACTATTGCTGAATTGGCAACAGGCGTTTTCCAGAAAATTTTCGCATCAGCATCAAAACTATTCGGACAGAGCTTCTCTGTGCTTTGCATATCTCCCAGAAGCAGAGCGAGATCTGAGCTATCATCCTCTGATAACGGTTTTGACCAACGTTGTGAAGCGCATCCAGACAGTAGCGTGATGCATAGGATAATTAAAAATATTGTTCCACAAAATTTACGTGAATATTTACTTGAGGGCATCTATTTTTTCCTGCAAGCGTAGCTTGTCTTCAGGTGTTTTGAAAAGCTGTTTTGCTTTTGTAAATGCTTCTCGGCCTTTTATTTTTTTGCCCATTTTGAGATAGATTTCGCCTAAGTGTTCGTGAATATGAGGGTCGTCCGGTGCAAGTTTCAGGGCCGATACTATTTCTTTTATAGCAAGATCAAGCTTTCCCATACGGAAGTACACCCAACCCAAGCTATCTTGAATATATCCATTGTCAGGTTTTAATGACATTGACTTTTGAATGTATTGCAGTGCTTTATCAAGATTAATATTGTTGTCCGCCCACGTGTAGCCAAGATAGTTTAACGCTTCTGCGTGATCGGGATCAATTTCCAGTATTTTTTCCATACGTATGATTGCTTCGTTTTGCTGGTCATCCTGTTCGAGGAGCAGGGCATATTCAAAGTAAATTTGAGCATTATCAGGGTATTTAACAAGGGCAGTTTCAAGGATGTCATAACCGTCCTGTATCTTATCCTGTTCTATATAAAGAGAAGCTAGGAGGGTATAAAAGCCTGGAGTCGCTATAGCTTCATTGGCAATAATCTTCTGGATAATCTCTATAGCTTCAGATTGCTTATGCTGTTCCATAAGTATCCGTATCTGGAGGTAAATGCTTTCTTCATAATGAGACGATCCTTCTATGATTTCAGAGAGTAATGATAGTGATGCGCTGAATTTCTTTTGCTCGTAATATATAACAGAAAGCATATATGTGGCTTCAGGAACGTCGCCCTGTTCTGCTAATGGCGTTAAGATGGAAGCGGCTTTATCCAGTCGGTTTGAGCGTAAGTGAAGTCGAGCAAGGATAATATCAATTTGGATGGTATCCCCACTATCTTTTCGTAACTTCATTAGAACATCGAAGGCTTCCTGTTCTTTGTCTCGAAGCAGTAAAGTATGGACAAGTCCAAGTCCGCCCCTTCTGTCATTTGGATGCTTCTCAAGAATTGATCGATACAAATCTTCGACTTTAGCAAGGTTATTTTGCATGGTATAAAACTGAGCAAGTTCAAGGGCCAAGTCTACCGACCAATTGAGGGCAATGGCCTTTTCGTACCACTGTTCTGCTTGCTCCTTTTTCTTATTCTGAACTGCCAGACGAGCAAGATATAAATGCGCAAAGAGTGATTCATTATTGAGGGCAAGTGCCTGATGGAAAATCTTCTCAGCATTAGCATATAGCTTTTGTTCCGAGTAAAGAAAACCTAAACGGAGAAGCACAGTTTCATCGTCTGGATCAATGGCAATAAGTTCTTTGTACAACTTAACAGCTTTATCAATTTCATCATTGCGTACATGAAGACGCGCTAAGAGCGTCCTGTCTTCAGAATCGTTTGGGTATTTTGCAATAGTAGCATTCAACCACTTTGCGGCATCCTCATATCGATTCATTCGCATTAAGAGAATAGGAAGCTTACGGATAATCGACCGTGAATCTGGATCACAGATAAGCGCCTTTTCATACGCCTCTTCAGCTTCTTCATAACGACTATTGTTTTCGGCGTGTGTTCCCCATAGGAAATAAAAATAGGAACAGGCTTCATCTGATTGCTCATCAAGGGCAATTGAATCTGTCTCTTCTTGCACAAGATGTTGTTCAAGTGAAAGGTCGTCACTTGGTACAGAACTACATCCGTTGCAAGTCAAAAGAGCAATGATAAGGAAAAAAAAGAAAATGTGATTTGGGGTATGTTGCATCTTTTCTAATAGTTTACAAGGAGTGGCTGAACAAGTGACCAGACGATCTGGTGAATACTTGTAATGTCCTGCGTCGCATCCACACGGGTGATAAATGGGAATTGCATCTGATCAAATTGATCGGCGACTTTTAGTAAATAATCTTTCTTTTCAAAATCATTAAGTGTATCACCGCGTCCTTCAGTAATACGTTGTACCCCGGTATCGATGGGTGCGTGGAAGAGAAGGACTAAATCAGGAATAGGTGCAAAATCATTTCTTGCAAGGATGTATTTGGGGTCAAGTCCAGCAGCTCCCTGGTAAGCAATTGTTGAGAGGTAGTAACGATCACAGAGCACTATCTTTCCATGGTGTAGTGCTGGTGAGACAAGAGTTTCGATATGTTCTTTTCTATCAGCCAAAAAGAGATCCAGTTCATCTTCTCTGCTAATTTTTGCTCTGTTAGTGAATAGCTGGCGAATCTGGCGGCCATATTGGCCGTTGGTAGGTTCAAAAGTGGAGATTACAGTGTGTCCATTGTCCTTTAGTTTTGTTGCAAGTAGATCCAATTGAGTGGACTTACCAGTGCCGTCGGTTCCTTCAAAGACAATTAGTATACCAGATTTTGATTCAGACATTACAAGCTCCTGGATTGGTAAATATTCGAGTTGCGTTCAAAACAGCCCAGACCACTGGATTGACGCCGATTCTCAATGATTTTATGGGAAAGCTCAATAGCAGCGATAA
>JAOZTO010000035.1 GCA_029942265.1 Desulfocapsa sp. | reverse complement strand
TCCATTTATCTCGACATCGAACCAAAATGCTATTAAATCAACGGACTCATTTATGGCATCTAATACGCCAGATGTCCCAACGATTTCATAATCAATGCCAGACCCATGGCAAACATGCCTGTAAGTCCCATTCCACAAGAAAACCCTGCGAGTAATACAGGTGCATACTGTCTCCACATCGGCCCGTATCGCTTATAAAAGAAATAGCGACCAAGAAATGCACCTAACACCTCAAGGATCAGGCCGTGGGGTGTTGACTGGCCGAGTCCACGGACTACCCCATAGATAAGTAGAATGGGCAGGCCAAAAAGGCTGAGAATAAAATACATAATTAATCCAAAACCAAGTCCAGAAAACACAGTGGTGCTGTTCAAAGCCTGATAGAACATGGAGTTACCTTCCATGGTGGATGTCTGCATAAGAAGAGTGTTGAGTGCCTGTAGATGCCAGAGTTCCTGTGCATATGGGTAATGACTTGAGGGGATGGGAGCCAGACGCCAGATAAACTGGGAAAAGAGAAGGCTTGCCACCATAACGATGGGGAAAACCACAATTTCAGCCTTGATGATGCCACGAATGGATGTACCTGTAAGTTCAATCTGCCTGAACTGTACAGTGGCTTCACCGTAGTTGTGGATTGGTATAGGGGCATACCAGATTTCAATTCCCTGATAGCCAAAAAAACGTGCCCCTGCTATGAAACTGGCTTCTCGAACCAGCGGCAGGCTTACAAATTGCCCAGCTATTCCTTCCATTCGAGCAGTGATATAAGAGATGATAGGGGTATAGATAAAGCCGTATCCCAGGAAAAAAATCCAGGGGAAATTAGGCACCAGCCATACACACATTCCCACGTAAGCAAGGGTTGAAAAAATGTAAATAGCAATGGATATCCAGAAGTTAAAGTCGCCACGTCCGGCTGGAGGCTGAAAAAGATCCTGTAAGGTTCCCATATGTTCTCTGGTACTACGATACGATCGTACCACCGACCAGATTCCGATTACACCAATGGCAAGCCCAAGCCCAATTCCAAAACTCATATAGAAATCAAAATTATTGGCAAAAACTGTATCAACTGTTGCCATGCCAGGATGCCAGCGGTTGAGTATTCCATGAGCATAGAGAATGGGATTTAAGATTATGGTGATGATGAGTCCGATCAATCCACCAATAACTGCCCAGAAGGGGAGAACCATTCCGATAAAAACAAGTCCCAGATCCAGTTGTATACCTGTAGCCACAGCGGGTAGCACATCTTCTGTGTGGCTGGTGAGTTCGATCCAGGGAATGGGAATAAGGCGGATTGGTTCATTGAAGATAAGTCCTGAAGCAATGGGTAGCAGAACATAAAAAGCTCCGAAAACAAGGCCGATAACCCCACCTATGGAGAAGACCCGCCATTTCCAGCTTTTCTTTTTTTCTTCCGAGGATTCTGCAAGAGCCATGGTTCCAAGAGCTGCAACCGGTGCCATGGGGAATGGCAGTTTTTCAACATCTGAAGTGATTCGATAGAGTGCGTAACCAAGACCAAAATGATCAATACGTTGAATGATTTGCGACCCCACAAGGAGGAGTACAGGGATCATCCAGTCTCGATGGAAGAAAGTTCGTTCCACCATGGATTGAGAATCGGGGCCTGGGGCTATCCAAGTGGGAATAAACTCAGTGAGTCCGAGCATTCGTGCAGCATCGGATTGCACCAGATACTGGTTCCAGAGTAACCCTGAAAATGGGGAAGCAAGGGCTGCACCTGCCATATAGTAAAGGAGGAAGATTTCCTGTTGTTTGAGATCGGAATGGGCTCGTTTTGCAACCTCTGCAAAAAGAATAATGGTTACCCAGCGGGCAGCTGGACCAATCCCTTGCCCGATAACAAGTTGCAGGTACATGGAGCCGGGCATCATCAGAAATCCGATAAAAACCGCACCTACTATTGTCTTCCAGTCAAAGCCTTCTTCAAAATGATCAGGTGGCTTGAGAAGATCCCGATATTCTTTTAGTTCCTTGTCGTCATACATAATAATAGGTAGTCAATAAAAGATTACTCATACTGCGTTGGTAAATATTTATAATTCAGTGGGTTAGCTTGTTTTTAAAGCCAACTCGATTTATTACATGCGTTGGTAATTGTTAATCAGGCAATACCTGATAGCCGGAATCAGTAAACATCCCAACAATAGCCCATCCTCCTCCCATGAGGAAATCACCAATGATGAGCCCGATAAAGAAAAACTGTACTTTTTTAAACAGTGAAACCCCACCATAGCGAATACATAGAGCGTTACATGCCCAGCCGATAAAAAAGCTTACCCAGAGAATACGCATGGCAGAACTGTATGCTGTCAGATAACCCAGCGGATGAATGGGCCACCAGTAAAAGCGGTGATAACAGACCACCAGAATCAGCATAACGATAGCACCAGCTATTGCAAAAAGAGTGATCCAGCTCCCTGTTTCAACAGGCACAGTAACCAGTCTATGAACATTTTCAAATACTGTCAGTGTCGTTCTGCTTGACCATTCCACCTGTAATTCCCGTATTCCATAACGATAATAAAGGGTCATCATTGCAACGATGGAGGCTACAAGGCTCACAAGAATGGTGAAAAAGAGTCCAGAAAATATAAGAAATCCCGGGCGCTTTCCATGGCTCAGATTTCTTGCATGGAGAAGTGATGGCATAAGCGATTCACGCAGATCAACAAAGAGCGCTTTTTGACTCATTCCGGCAAGTAAACCGTTTACACCACTGAAAAGCTTTGTCCCTCCCATGGCAGTCAGACCATCCATGGGTGCAGCGGTAAGGGTAAAATAGGCAAGTCCGCCCTGACAGATGATTCGGGTGGCAACCAGCATGATCATAAATGCTGCACTAAAGAAAAGTGTGGCGCTGAGAAGACTCATACCAAGAGATACTGCCCAGTAAAGTAATGCAATAAAACAGAAAACTGCGCCCCAGAAGGAGTAGCGCACATCAAACCATTCTGTTTGTGATGAGCTTGCTTTGCTGATAAAAAGCGATTCTTTTGTCACTTCAATAAGATGTGCTCTTGCCAGCCACATGAGAAAAAGAAAGAATATACCATAGGCACCTATCATCTGTGTTTCTTCAGGTCTTGCCAGAGTCGGACCAAAAGTGATACCAAGTTCTGATGCGGGGATGGTATAACCAAGCAGACCAAGAATTCCAAACATAAAGCCACCGGCAATAAAGAAAAACCAAAAGCTGAACGAGATCTGTCTTGAAGTAAGAAATGCAAAACCGATAAAAGCTGGGTAAATATATATCTTGAGTTTATGGAATCCGGCGAAAAGACCGTTTGTTGGAAAATATGGCCCTGCAAGAATAAGAGTAGAAAGTTGTGGAACCGATGGATAATAAAAGTGCAGTCCGTTTAAGAGATGAAGAAAAACGGGAACCATAAGACCAGCAAGCAGAAAACGATTGGCAAAAAAACGTCCAACTGTCCCTTCATCCAGTGATTTACTTAACAGTTGCGGAACACGAAGAAGTGGAAAATTAATCCGTTCGTTGTGAATCCATTGACGGGAGAGAATGTTAATAATAAAGAGCATAAAACCGTATGACAGCAGAATAAATGCACCCCATAGCAAAAGAGGAGAGAGCCACGCACTCCAGGGGATTGCAGATCCTACTTCCAGCCAGCTCATGCCGCGTCCACCAGGTATCCCTGTATAAAGTAATTCAATGGCCTGTGGATCTGTGGGCGTGATTCCCTGGGGTAAAACAGAAAGAATACTCTCCTGCCACTGATTACCAACAGTTGCGTAATGGATAGGAATAGTCAGGTTAAGAAGCAGGGTACGTGCCATTCCGGTGTAAGCAATTCCTGATCCAATAACCATCTCAATCCAAACAATCAGCAGTTCACTTCCTGTAAACAGAAGTGATTTGCCGGGGAAGAACTTTGCGCTGGTGGCAGTGAAGAGTGTCAGGAGCAGAAAAATAAAAAATGGTGCCAGCGGAAAGTGGCCACCACCAAGGGGAGTGGCCTGCTGATATATATTGTTAAATGGGGTAAGCAGACAGATTCCAACTGCCAAAACCATACCAAGTATAATCGCACGGAGGCGAATAGTAGAGTCTGTTTTAACTTGTTCAGGCATTCGCTGTCTCCATACTACTGCTGTCTCTTGTTGCCTGACTTTCCGCAGCAATCTCTCTGAATTGTTTAGCAAAATGAGTATGGCTGGCATCATCAATGGAGCGCCATACTAAAAGCTGTTTACGGAGATCATGGAGGAATGAGGTGTTAATCCGTTGCCACAGTTGTTCTTCGCCGGATTTTCTTTCCATGGTAACTTGTATTTCAAGATACTTGGTGTCTCCGTCAACCGGACAGAATTGAATATCCACCCATTGCATAATTCCAAAATCAAATGGAGCAAGCCACACTTTGGAACGCATATAGGTGCAGTACACCTCTTTGGGCTGTTCGGCATTTGTCACAAGTGCATGCATCTCTTCAAGATTGCAGCAGCTGAATATCAGATCAACAGGCCCTGTTGAAAAGAGACCGTGTGATACTTCTTGGTGAGACTTGAAGTAACTGAAGATAAATCCGCCGATGGAATCATGTTCTTCATATTTCATAAAGAAAGGAAGGGTGATAGTAATGCGGTCATTCACGGCACGGGGAAGGCTGAACGTGGCATTCACATCAGGAATGGCAATGCGCGCCGCCACTTTTGATGGATAAATAACTGACAACAATACCACACCGATAACCAGAACCATAGCGGCAACGCCTGCCATGGAAGAGTAATTTACCGTAAGCCCTGCCCATAAACTTGTACCGGCAAAGAGTGCAGCTGATACCTGGGCCAGGAGATAGCCAAGTACTACAGAAATAACCGCCAAGGCAAGGGCTTCCGCAATAAACAGAAAGGAAACATGGGATGGAGCAAGTCCCACAGATGTGTAAATACCTATTTCATCTTTACGTTCATAGACAGAACTGATCATGGTATTTAAAACAATAAAAATGGAGATAAGAAGAGGGATAACAATATTTGGAACACCACTGTACTGGATGGAATCACTCTGATTGTATAGCCATACGCCATCAGGCTTTCCTGCAAAAATAGCCATGGAAAAGCGGTCAACAAGTGATTCAGCTGTTTCGTTGATGGACTTGTTTTTTGGGGGGAGGGCGGCTAGATTTTTGAGCTTCCCCCCCATGGTAAGCAATGTTTTGGCAGGAATAATGGCTACTTGTGAAGCAGGGATGTGATGGTACCTGCTCTGAAATGAACGAATATCATCTCCTGATTCCATTGCCTCCTGTTCAACATCTGTAATATCAGCCCCGGATTCCTGAGGGAATGTGACAGGAGTTAAAGGTTCTCCATCAAGATCAAGAGCCTGATCAAAAGTATTGCTGTCAAAAGCCCCTACTACTGTAAATGTTTCGCCCCACATTTGCAGTGTCTCCGAGCCATCTGTTGCGACATCAAGGAGCTGCGCCATATTCTGATCAATGATGATGCTGAGAGTGTCGCTGTCTGTGAACCATCTGCCGGAAGTGAGAATTTTATCCAGTCCGGTAATACGTGCCTCAGAAGGAGAAAGTCCAATTAATCCTTGGAGTTCCGTACTTTTGTCGCCACGTCTTAGGGGGACATGCACAGCTTGGCTTGCATCACGAGCTTCAAGCCAGATCCGGGCGGCAACACTTTGTGTATCTTCAAAACCATCTACTAAATTACCCACAGCTTCAACGGGCAGACTTTGCCAGTCTACACGTTTTAACAGTAATCCTTGATAGGGGGCGCTTTCCTGGAAAAAGAGTTTACTCTGTCGTTCTCCTGATTTCACAGTGGTGAAACTCATGATGGTGAAGGTTAAAATAATCAGGGTGAGACAGGTGAGCACGGTACGGATTCGTCTTCGTCTGAGATTTGATACTCCAAGAAAGAATGCAGCAGTGAATGCTTTCCAATGACTGATTTCAGAAGGCCGTTTATGACTGGCTCGGCGTTGCAGGAGAATCATCTCTTCTTCAAACCTGAAAAAGATAATGAGACTCACCATCATGGAAAGACCGAGAATGAAGAAAGCCAGGATAATTACTGTGGGACTGTAAGCCAGCTGAAATGCCGGATGTACATTGTAAATAATAACAATAAGGATACTAAGAATAGCACAGAAGGCAATAATACGTTTGTATATATTTGCGTAATTAAAGAGAAATCGTTCCATGCAGAATGCAAAAGGAACAAACAGCGCAATATAAAAAAGTACCCCTAACAGGACATCTTTTTGCGTTTTTTCAACTTCTACATAGACACGGTTGGCCAGGGCTAATGATTCGGCTGCTGCACCGCTAAATGATTTGTAATCATAGGATATAAGGCTCTGTTTTGCCAGTGAAAGAGCAGTTATTCCGCGTTCTTCCAATTGGCTTATCTTGTCATCAAAAATTCCATGACTTTCAAGATTTTTTATTCGTGGCGAAAGCAGTGTCCAGATATCATGGGCGGCACGATATACGGTATAGTTGATGGAACTAAATGTATCAACCGGGTATCCAAAACCCATGGCGTTATCAACTGTCCCGTCGGTGAGTATCATTTTTCGGGTTAGGACATTATCGGAAAGAATGGCTTTGAGCCAGGTTCCAGGCTCCGTGTAGATGGATGCCATGGTGGACTTGCGTGTGTCAATTCTACTGTACCAGTAGTGGGCAGGTGGGGCGTCACGGCGTCCGTCAAGGAGCTGTAATTTGGTGAGATAATTAAAGTTTCGTGGTTCCAGTAATCCAAAAATAGTCGTTTCTTTACAACTGAAGAGGATGAGATCGGTCTTCATATTCTGTCTGCGAATTTTAAGGCGGTAATTGGTCTTTCCGGTCTCTTTTTTGTCAATGGCCCACAATACTTCACCTGTCTTCTTATCAAAACGGTATCCTTCGATAATAAGCTTGTCGAGGACATGTTTTTTGTCGGCTATTCCCTTGATGATAAAGGTGCCGGATGAATTGACGGCAGTGTAGTATTTCTGCGTTCCCTGGTAGGATAGCAGGATGGTTTTTTCAGCTGGATAATCAGCAAACAGTTCACCTTGAAGAAGAAGATTCGCACGCCCTGTGACAGTAGCAAAGCCGTTTCGTGGGAGTCTGCCTGCTTGCAACTCTGCCGTTCCTGCCATGGTCGTAACCATATCAGTAACGAGCATTGCCTGATTAGTAAGAGAATTCCAATTGATTTTTTCAGTGGTGTCCCATGGTGTTCCCCATGTGCCTCTAGCATCTCCAGTGGTCACCAAGCTGATACCAAGAAGCCCTGCAAGGGACGCTACTTCGCCACCAAGCTGGGGCTTGTCAAGGAACCATGAATCCCAGGAACGGAGACGGCTGGGACGCAAAGTATTAATATACGGGGTAGTGCTTGCACTTGTTTTGGCACTGCTGTCAAGCAGATCAGCAATGACTGAGAAGATGCCTGTGCGATTCACCTGTTGTTTCAGGGGATACATAAATCCCTGGTGAAATGCACCAAGACCATTCCCATGACTTGAAAGGTGTAGAGAAATAAAGGCTGCTACTGTGTAGTCTGCGAGCAGATTTCTAAATGTGGAGGCACTTTTCAGGCATTGCGCACGCAGTGTAAGTTCTTCCTGGCGAAGTTTGATTCTTTCGATAGATGCTGGAATTGCCAGTTTAAAGAGTTTCGCTTCTTCTTTTTCAAGATCATGAAAACTTGTGCGCCAGCCAATCCGCCGAAAAAGGAGGCGGGTCTTTGAGAGTTTTTTTATTATTGCCGCTGTTGCAGGGCTGTCATCCTTTTGCAGGCGAAGGGTGTTGAGTTCTCTTGAAAGAGAATCTACTGAAAGCTTGAGGTGATCAGCAATGGCAAGGCTGATAATCTTGTCGCGATCCGGATCAGGCTGCAGGGGGAAATTAAGTGTTGTAAGTGTGTTAAGGTATGTTTTCGTCTCTTTGAGATCAGATTTAAGCTGTTTTTTCTGTTTTCTGAGAAGCCTTGATTTGCTGTTGATACTCCAGATAAGATCACGGACTCCGGCGAGTGATTCATTGTGTCCGCTACTGGCAACAAGTAGGACTGATCGCGCAGGAGGGTTTTGCTTGAGTTTTTTAGCCGTTTGCAAAAGGGTGGCAATGGATGCAGCTTCACCCGCACCAGGCGCTCTTCCAGCTACGTAGGCTGTGCTGTCGTAAAATGCATCGAGAATAAGTATCTCTTCTTTAAGATCAGGGTCATTTCCAGGGATTAGCCCATAGATTGTTTCCGATACGACTTCCTGCCAGTGAGCTACAGCGCTTAGTTGAGCTTCTTTGGCGATCAGGCCCGGTTTGTCAAAAGAGAAATCCTTGAAAAAAAGGTGTATCTCCTCAGGTTCCATCCAGAAGCAGGGAAGTTGTATGGGAGTGAGTTCTTCTTTTTCCTTAAAGAGATACTTGGATGGTTGCCCGGATGTGTTGAGGTAGATGATAGCCTGCACGCCATATGATGCGAGGCGTTGCCAGTTTTGTCCAGAATCACCATTTAGTATGACAATGGAATCCTGAATTCGCATGGAATCAATATCATCCCAACTTCCAGAACCAACGTAGTACAGCGGGCCGCTAAGATTGCCTTTAGTTGCTTCCGGAGTAATCGCATTATAACGCAGTGCGTTTAAGTTGAGCTGTTTGCTACCCACCTGTAGGCTTGCATCAATGTTTTTACGGACTGGAACCTGGAATAGGTAGCTTTCTGGAGTAATGCCAATGGCTTCAAACTGATTCTTTATGTAATCGGCAGCTTTCTGTACCCCCGGGCTGCCAGTAGTTCTTTCGGTCACATTGCTGAGCTGTATAATCTGTTCCTGAAGAGAATGCGGCGCTGGAGCCGCAAACACAGCAGGACAACAGAATAGTAGAAAAGAAAAAAGAATCAGCAGTGCAGAGGGGCGAAAGGAAGACATGGCGGCTAGCTGCTCATTCCTCCTGTGGTGATTTCGAGTTCATCACGTTCCTGGATCTTATCCACTCGTCCGTCTCGTATCCAGATAACCTGATCGGATACATTGAGCATCTTAAAATCATGGGTGGCAGAAATAACAGTCACGCCCTGTTTGTCGCTCATCTCTTTAAGCAGGGAAATGATTTCTCCACCGGTTTTAAGATCAAGGTTTCCCGTGGGTTCGTCGGCGAGGATGATGGCTGGTGAATTGGCAAGTGCTCTTGCAACAGCTACACGCTGCTGCTGGCCGCCGGAAAGTTCAGCTGGTTTATGTTCATGTCTGCCTTCAAGGCCAACCTGTGAAAGAAGTTCCATGCCACGCTGAATTGCCGCCTCATTTGTGGTTCCGGCAAAGGTCATGGGCAGGGTAACATTTTCAAGGGCTGTCATTACGGGAATAAGGTTGAAGGTCTGAAAGATATATCCGATTTTTCGACAGCGCAACCAGGCAAGTTCGTAGGCATCAAGCTGCGCAATGTCCACTTCATCAATAAAAACTTTGCCCGCAGTTGGTTTGTCAAGACCGCCAATCATATTAAAAAGAGTAGATTTACCCGATCCGGATGGCCCCATGATAGAAACATATTTACCGGTTTCAATCTCAAGGTCGATGCCTTTCAGCACCTTTACCACAATTTTGCCAAGATCAAAATCCTTGGTAACATCCGTTACACGAACAATTTGTTTTGTAGTCATTTGTCTCTATTACGTCTGAGGTATCCCACTATTTGCAATTCGGTGGTTTCCCTGTTTTTGAATTCAACCCGTATATTTGTTTAACAATATGCCATCATATTGTTATAAATGCTTGGATAGGAGCTTCTCTACAAATGGAGCATCCCCAAACATAAAACACCTCACGGAACTGTAGGAGCCCTGTCCCCAGGGCGATAACCACAACCATTGCACAAAGATCAGAACATATCCGAATAGTATTCCAACTACAATATAAACGATTAATGGCAATTACTTTTACACGTTCAATCGCCCTGGGGACAGGGCTCCTACGCAGTATATTCGCCTCATGCGTTTATCGAACGGACAAGTTCATGGTCGATATTTATTGATTGGTTCGCATGGCTTCTACTGGTTGCATTTTGGCTGCTATAATTGCAGGATATAAAACGCCGAGTAAACTCAATCCAATACCAGTTATAGTGGCAACAACAGAAGAAAAAAGCATTGCCTGCCAAGGGATAAAGGAAAAAATCTCAGCCCCAAAACGAAGAAGTGCACCAAGCAAAGCTGCAATAACACCAAACAATGCGCCTGATATCGATCCGGCAAATCCTTGCATGGCAGCTTCCATCACAAACATACGAACAATAAACCTGTCTAATGCTCCAAGGCATTTCATGGTGCCGATTTCACGAAACCTTTCAGTAACAGACATCAGCTGGGCATTAATAATTCCAACCACACAGACAAGAAGCGATAAAATAACAATCCAACGCTGTTTGGGAGATGTGGCAAGGCTGGTGGCATTCTGTGGAACATCGTATCCGGCATGGGATAGGCTTTGACGGAGATCTGGATTTCCTGAAGCCAGCATTGCATCGGCTATATTAATGTTTACCTGGCTGAACGTAAGAAAAGATACGGCGAGAACAAGAGTGAGTGTTGTAACAAGAGAACGAAAGAAACGAGCTTTGATGGATTTGTAGGACATCCAAAAAGATTGTTTCCAAGGTAATACGACTAGGTGTCTCATTAATCTCTCAAGTTACTAAAATTATTCGATTTTGAACGAATGGACATTCTCGGACGGCCTTCTAGCAAATTATATCGTTTTTTAATAAGGTTTGGCAAGTACTATTCCAAAAGTTCAGAAAAAGATACCGCTTCAATCTGTGGAGTAGCACGTATTGTAGTCAGAAGAAGTTTTAGAAAATAGAAAGCTGTTTGATTCATTCGCTGGTGATGAATCATGATGCCACCAGTGCCGCTGCTGATTCCCTGTTCAAGTTCGCTCAGTAAAGCGTTTAACGACTGCTTGGGATCAGGCTCTTTTCTAGTGTGAATATCAATATTTATCTGTAAATCAGGAAGGTTTGAAGGTGCATCAGGTCTTGCATTGCGACTTCGTGAGATTGCTTTGAATCCCAAAGCGTGTAGCCCATTAAGGGTATCCATACTACATCGATTCCAGGGAGGAGTGAAAAAAAGAGAAAACGATTCATCCATAATGTGTTGGAGACGATTTTTCCCGTTTTGCAGATCCTGGAGCTGTTTGTGTGCTGACCGTGCAGTCCCAAACTCCTGTTTTTTCCCAGTTGTTTCATGATTTTTGTGTAGCCAGCCGTGTTGATGCCAGCACCACTGACTACTCTTTTTTCCTGTAATATCCTGTAGCGCATTGAACCGGGAAGGGGTCAACCAGGTGGGAACAACGGCTAGGCATAATGGCAGGTTAATGTCTCTAAAACTTTCGATTAACTGAGTGAACTGTTTTCCTGGAACAGCGATATCATCGGCTCGAAAAAAGAGTCTGGCCTTTCCTGTTCCATTAGCAAGCCCTTTTGTTATTGCGTGTTGCAACAAATCTTCAATGGTGCTTGGGAGGTCGTCATAAAGTGAGGAAATCATGAATTACCTGTGATCCATAGAGCGGTGTCTTCAATAAGTTCACAACTACGCTCGGCGCCGTCAAGTTGTGCTATGCTGATATATGTATGTTCCAGAAGCTGAGATGTGATTGTTTTAGCTAGAGCATTTGGTGCAAGATCGTCCTGAGAAAGAAGCACAAAACGGGCTGTTTCGGATAGGGCGGAAACCCGCATCTGCTGTTCACGGTTTTGGGCAAAAGGATAGAGAAGAGCAGGAATTCCTGCCTGTAAAAGGTTCATACAGGTGTTATAGCCAGCCATTGAAATGGAGAGATC
>JAOZTO010000034.1 GCA_029942265.1 Desulfocapsa sp. | reverse complement strand
CATCGCAACTGCACGTTTGACGAATAACTGAAGCCAAGGCACGCATAAGTGATTTATCACGGTTATACGTTGGGATAATTACAGAAATACCTATTTGCATATAATGCTCAATTGAATATTTTTGAATAAAATGGAGATTTCTTATAAAAAATACAGTATGATGGACTCGCAAAAAGTATGAATTTAAGATGGATTTGCAAAAAACTTCATATTCGAGGCACGTAAATTTCTTATCATTTCGGCGCACTAGAGTACGTTGAAATGATAAGAAATTTGCAGTAACGAAGAAGATGAAGAATTTTTACGAATCCATCACAGTATGGTTATCATACTTTAATTATGACATCTTCGGTTTGCAAATCAAGCTATTATTGTAACTATTTATGTATATATACAAATTATGAGCAGTGAAATCCTTATTAATTCTACAAGCTATGAAGTTCGCATTGCGCTTGTTGAAAACGGTCATCTAGCAGAATTCCACCTCCAGCGCCCTACCGAAAAAGGGCTGGTTGGCAATATTTACAGGGGACGAGTTGTGCGTGTTCTTCCTGGCATGCAGGCTGCATTTGTTGATATTGGACTAGATCGCACAGGGTTCCTTTATGTTGATGATGTCTATATTTCCAATGTTGACATCGATGCACGAATGATGAAACGGGAAACGCCTTGTGGAAAACTCGAATTTTCATCTTCATTACCGGACACAGACATCAATCGTTCCCCCGGAATGAGCATAGAAGATCTTCTCGCCGAAGGACAAGTAATTACGGTGCAGGTTGGAAAAGATCCAATAGGAACCAAAGGTGCAAGGCTAACCTGTCATATCACACTTCCATGCAGAAATCTTGTTTTTATGCCTCTCACTGATCATATTGGGATATCCCGAAAAATTCAGGGTGATGACAGCAGGAAAATACTCAAAGAACGGATTGAGGAATTACGCCCCGAAGGAACCGGATTTATTGTTCGAACAGTCGCTGAAAATGCAACTATGGAAGAACTTGAAGCCGACATGGAATTTCTTCTTCTGCTGTGGGATGAAATTCAAGATATGTCAAATAAATGTTCAACAGTTCCAAAAATTATTTACGAAGATCTTGATATTATATTTCGTTCTGTACGTGATCTTTTCACAGAAGATGTACGTAGTTTGACTCTTGATGATCATGCAACCTACGAAAAATTATTTAAATTTGTGCAGACATTTGCTCCCAAGCTCCAGGATCGCATTTCATACTACCAAGGTGATGCCCCCCTCTTTGAATCCCATGGTATTGACATTGAGATCAGCCGGGCTCTTGAAAAAAAGGTTTGGTTACGATCAGGTGGATATATAATCATAGAATCCACTGAAGCACTCTCTGTTATAGATGTGAATACAGGTCGTTTTGTTGGTAAAAATGATCTTGAAGAAACTATCTTTAAAACCAATATGGAAGCAGTCAAAGAAATAGCTTACCAACTGAGATTGCGTAACATTGGTGGTATTATCATAATTGATTTTATTGACATGGATGACGAGGAACATCGTGATGAACTGTTTGTTTCCTTCAAAGAGGCAGTGAAAAAAGATAAAAGCAGGATTAACATCCTGAAATTATCCGAACTTGGCCTTGTCCAGATGACCCGCAAACGTAATTGTGAAAATCTCTCTCAAATGATGTCCGAACCTTGCCATTATTGTGCAGGCGATGGTATGCTAAAATCTCGCCGAACAATCTGCTATGAAATTTTTAGAAAAATATCTCGTAAAGCAAGGCGACACAACAGTGCAAATGTTACGCTCAATGTTCATCCATTAATTGCTGATATGTTGCTCAAAGAAGAAGAATCTGTAACAAATGAGCTGGAAAATGAAATTGGAAAAAGGCTCACCATTGTTGCCAGTAAGAAATTGCATATCGAAAAGTATGAAATAATCTGGAACGATCATTGTCTCAAGCAACCTCACAATTAACACTTCATTTCGTAAAAATATACCAAGAATACTATCATGACAAGACTCCATACAAGCCGCAGAAAAAAACGTTCTTCATTCTCGCTTTTCCTCATAATCATTCTTCTCCTTATCGGAGCAGGTGGATTTGTATTTCTCACATGGTTTGAAGGGGATAAACCGATAATACAAGCCAATTTATTACCTGATTTCATCGGGAATGCCACATCATTACCCATCACAATAAGTGATCCTAAGAGTGGGTTACGCTCTATTAAAGTTAGTATTGATCAAGCGGGAAAAGAAAAAGTAATTTTTACAAAATCTTTTCAACGGCAGGGAAAAGATAGCAGTGGTGGAACCACAACTGAATCACTTTCCATTGAAATAAATCCTAAGAAACTTAAACTTAAGGATGGTCAAGCAGTCATTCATATTTCCGCTGCAGATTATTCTTTACGCGGATTTTTCAAAGGCAATTCCACTGTTTTGTCACACACAGTTACGATAGATACCAAGGCACCGAAAATCACAGTAATTCATAGTGAAAAATACATCAAACCAGGTGGTGCTGGCATCGCTATTTACCAAGTTGATGATGCTGTAAAACATGGCGTACTGCTCAATGATACGTATCACCCTGGCTTTCCTGTTACGGATGGATCTGATTCAAAATATATTGCCTATATTGGGCTTCCTTATAATGCAGAATCAATCTCAGAGGCAATTGTTTTTGCAGAAGATGCTGCCGGAAATTCCTCAAAGATTTTTTTCAAACCTGTCCTTAAAGATCCTAAACACAAAAAAGACAGGATCAATGTTGGGGACGGTTTTCTTTCGAAGAAAATCCCTGAATTTGAACAATACTATCCTGAAATGACAGGAAACATGGTTGAAAAATACTTGTATTCAAATCGCACCATACGCAAAGACAACAATACAAAAATACACGATCTTTGCATGAATCCTGAACACACTCAGTTGTGGTCTGGACGTTTTTTACGCATGCCTGGTAGTGGAAAGGCTGGGTTTGCTGATCACAGGACTTATTTCTACAAAGGCAAAGCAATTGATAAGCAAGTACACCTTGGAATGGATATAGCCTCAACAAAGCATGTAGGAATTAAAGTAGCGGGGGCAGGTAAAGTTGTTTTTGCAGACTATCTTGGGATCTATGGTAATATGGTTCTACTTGATCATGGCCAAGGAATATTCAGCCTCTATTCTCACCTAAGTCAAATAATAGTTTCTCCTGGAGATACTCTTAACAAAGACGATCTTCTCGGAAAGTCAGGGACAAGCGGTATGGCGGGAGGTGATCATCTTCATTTCTCAATGCTGGTTAATGGCATTTTTGTTGACCCAAAAGAATGGTGGGATCAACACTGGATAGACGTAACCATTGTTGATCCATTAACTGACGCTAAGTTTTAGTTATGATGGCAACGTAAAAACTCTCCATCTGCTTCGTTATTTCAAATTAATAAGTTACCACAGGAATCAGTTTTTTTTAACCATCTATTTCATAGTCTGGACGGCTACACAATTTACAGCGCAGTTCTGGATCATCTTTGTCGAAAATATATTCCCATTTAAGAGATATTATTTCTTGTTCACGCTCTCTTCCACATGTTACGCAGACCCAGATATCCCCCTCGTCCGTTTCAAATAAATGCATTTTTTTGACCTCTAAAAGTTTTTTTTGTTCATATTTTTATATTCGTTCACCTTATCTACCCTTTTTTAATAAGTTTTGGTATATAGATAAGTAAATATTCGGCTAGCACCCCATCTTCGTTCGATCCGGCTTGTTCACATATGAACAAATATAGTTCACAAGCCGGATCAAACGAACCTGGGGGTACTATCCAAACATTTACAATTCAGTGGGTTAGCTTATTCTTGAAGCCAACTCTAATATTTACATAGATAATCAACTTTTTTCATACGTCTTTTATTGTTATTTTTTATTTTGTATCATGAATCGACAACAATGCTAAAACTCTCAAGATTGCCAAAGCTCCTATACAGCTACCTCGCTACAGAAATGCTGGCTCCTTTTTTTGCCAGTTTTTTGATCATGAACAGTGTTTTTTTTCTGGTCAAACTTATTCCGTTTCTGAATGTGGTACTAGAACTGGAAATCGGATTCGTCGATTTTGTTCGTCTTTTTTTGTATCTATTTCCAAATATGTTTCTCTACTCAATTCCTATGGCTGCAATGATGAGTACAATCATTGCATTCACTAGACTCTCCACTGATAGTGAAATATTAGCATTTAAAGCAAGCGGCGTCAGTCTCTATCAAATGATTCCCCCTGTTATTATGGTTTCTGCTGCTATTGCACTTCTCACAGGTTATTTCTCGGCAACTTTGATCCCTAAATCAGAAATTGCCATGAAACAGTTAATGTTTCAAGTTGCTAAGGAAAAAATTGATAAAGGGATTAAAGAAGATCAGTTTACTGAGGCACTTGGTGATCTTGTAGTCTACGTCGATGTTATAGACAAAGACACTGATGAATGGCAAAATGTGTGGGTTTCCGATATGCGCGGCCAAGTATACCCTATTATCACTATGGCACAATCTGGGATCATGGAAGCGCACATTGAGACTATGATGGTTACCATTACTTTAAAAAATGGTAGCTTACATCGGCCAGATACGTTCAGATCACAGGTTATAAATTTTGATGAATACACTATTAATATCCCCTTGCAACCACCAACCATTCTTGATGGAGAAGATGTCACTCGCCTGGTAGTCTCATCACTTACAATGAAAGAGCTTGATGACGCTCTTGAAAAAGTCGGCTATGACACCCCTGAAGGAAGAGATATACTGGTTCAATACCACAAACGACTCGTGCTTCCCGTCGGGTGTTTTATCTTAAGTCTGCTTGGCATGCCCCTTGGCTTGCAAGCAGGTCCTGGGAAAAAAGCCGTAGGTGTTCCATTAGGGCTTGCGCTTTTTATTTTGTACTATATTCTTTTTACTTTTGGAAAAGCCCTTGCAGAAGAAGGTGGGTACCCTGTTGCTCCAGCTATGTGGCTTCCTAATGTTGTTTTTTTATTTTTAACACTCTACTTTATTCGACAGGTTGCCAATGAACACCAGATTATTCCATCGTCAATAAAGAATATTTTTATACTATTCTTTGATAAATTTATTTCTCCCATCCTCAAAAAACTTAAAAGCTTGCTTCCGGGATTAAACACCAAATCGGCAGTAACAGATGATCAGGCAACACTAGGGCTTACAGCAAATACCAAAAAAGAAATTATAGCAGGATCAGATTTTTTAACAGAAGGCACCGTACATGGAAATGTTAACAGTCATGTTTTTCATTTACCCGGCTGTGAATTTTATTATTGTAAAAATTGTACTATTGAATTTAAAAACACGCAGTTGGCTGAGGATTCTGGTTTTATACCGTGCCGTTTCTGTAAGACTCTTCTTGAAAAAGATGATTACACTGCAAAATAGCTCTTACTTGAACCATTATGTTGATTATTCAACCCCCATATACAAATAAAGATGCTTAAATCTTTATTACCTTTCAAAAATTTATAAAACCAAGGTAACACCATGAAAACAATATTTTTTTTATTTAGTTATTTAGTTATCAGTATCCTGCTTACAGGATGTTCTTCAACCCAACTCCTATCAAGCTGGAATGATAAATCAGCCCAAAAATCTCCCATAGAACCTGTTCTCATTATAGGTGTTGCCAATAACAACCCAACCATACGAAATATATACGAAGACACTTTCGTGAACAGCTTTGCTAAAGCTAAAATTCTTGCAATACCAAGCCACACCATCAGCGAGCAGCCTATTGAACCTAATGAACAATCATTACGTTCAATTATTAAAAAAGCTGCTGCTGGCACAGTATTAATCACCCATATTCTTGATGCAAAAGAAGAAAATTCTTTTATACCATCAAGCTATGTTGTTGGATCAAATAGTTATGCTCCAGGGAGGCTATATAGCTATTATCCTTTTGTGCGAAGTTCAGTCTCAGACATGGGAAGTTATGTTAACAAAACAATTGTGGTACTTGAAAGCAACCTCTATGATGTCAAAACAGAAAACCTTATTTGGTCAGCACGTACAAAATCAATTGATCCTGTTATGACAAAAAAATATTACCAAGGGATTACGGATATCCTCACCAGTGACCTTACTTCAAAGCACCTTTGATGGCATCGTGACAACTCTTCATTTACCAATACCTTATATACTATCTACCCTAAAACCATTTTCTGCAGAATAAGACTATGAATACACAACTACCAAGAATTGTAATAACTGGTGTCGGCCTTGCTTCACCCAATGCTGACAATCTTTCAAGCTATCGTGAAAAACTCCTTAAAGGTATCAGTGAAATTCAAGAAATTGACCTACGTTATTTCGGAAAAGCGCCTGCTGGTATCTGTAGCTTCAATGAAACTAAATACCGCAAGAAAAAAGAAAACAAACGGGGAACCCGTGCTGGATGCCTAGGTGTATATTGCGCCAATGAAGCACTTGCAGATGC
Organism: Desulfocapsa sp.; assembly: GCA_029942265.1. Lineage (GTDB taxonomy): Bacteria > Desulfobacterota > Desulfobulbia > Desulfobulbales > Desulfocapsaceae > Desulfocapsa. The sequence continues at coordinate 5,435 of JAOZTO010000034.1, read as the reverse complement.
CGATCTTTCCATTGAGCACTATGGAGCTTCTCGTGTTGGCGTGTATGTCGGACTCACAGAACATGGCACAGTAGAAACAGAAAATGAAGTGTATAATATTAGCCAATATGGCCATAATGTGGACTATTGGACTCATCACCATAATCCCCGAACAGTTTTGAATAATCCCGCCGGTGAAATTAAGATGAACCTTGGGATTACCGGACCGCACTATGCCATTGGTGCTGCATGTGCTGCCGGAAACGCATCACTCATCCAGGGAGTTCAGATGATACGCCTTGGCGAGGTAGATATGGCTCTTGCCGGAGGAGTTTCCGAATCAACTGGTTCATTTGGAATATTTGCCAGTTTTCAGGCTCAGGGTGCGTTGGGTTCTGCCGATGACCCAAGAAAAGCATGCAGACCATTCGACACTTCTCGTAACGGGATAGTAGTCTCTGAAGGTGCATGTATCTACGTACTTGAACGTCTTGAAAGTGCCCTTGAAAGGGGGGCTACTATTTATGCTGAAATCGCTGGCTACGCTATAAATTCAGATGCTAGAGATTATGTACTTCCCTTTTATGAAAGACAGGCAGAATGCATGGAGCTTGCACTTGAAAGAGCAGGTCTTGCGCCTGACGATATTGATATTCTCAATACCCATGCAACAGGTACTAAACAAGGAGATATTGAAGAATGCAAAGCCATTCAAAAAGTTTTCGGTAAAAAAAACAAGCCGTACATCAACAACACTAAATCTATTATAGGGCACGCGATGGGTGCGGCAGGCGTCCTGGAACTTGCAGGAAACCTCCTAGCATTTGAGGACAATATGGTGCATCCCTCTATCAACTGCGATGATCTTGATCCTGAATGTACTTTAAATAATATGGTTTTTGATACCCCAGTTAAATTGGATTCAGTGAACACCATACTGAATAATTCGTTTGGAATGGTTGGTATTAATTCAGTGATAATTATTAAAAAAGTAAGCGCTCCATGAACACAACCCTGCACGATCTCGAAGTACCCGATATACTTGTTCATATGCGAACAAGCCGGATCGAACGAAGATGGGGTGCTAGCCGAATATTTACGACTCAGCGCCTTAACAATTAATAACACATTCTTTTTTATGGCACTTTGAAAAAATATGTGTAAATTTACTCCAGTGTGCTATATTGCAAAATTTTATTATTTTACGCAATAATACATTTTATTCATATCATTCAGGCAACGGCCGGAGATACACATATGACTCGCGATTCAATTAAAAATCTCATCCTCGAAATAATAGAAGATATTGACGAAGATGCTGATTTTGACACTCTTCAATCAGACCAACCATTACGGGATCAGCTAGACCTTGATTCAATGGATTTCCTGGATATTGTAATGGAACTTCGAAAACGGCATAAATTACAGATCCCCGAAGAAGACTACCCTGAACTTGCGACCTTGGATTCTTGTGTAAATTATTTGGAACCATTGCTCGTAAACGTTTAGCAAGTGCATGTTCCTTTACTGATTATCGGCGGCGGCCTTTCTGGGCTTGCCGCCGCTTTACGTTTCGCACGTTTTATTCCAGATGTCCTGCTTCTTGAACAACACTCACGGGTTGGTGGGTTGAACTCCTACTATTACAGAAACAGTCGGCTCTTTGAGACTGGTCTCCATGCTATTACCAATTTCGCCCATCCTAAAGATAAACATGCACCGCTAAACAGACTCCTCAGACAATTAAAAATCAAGCGTTCCGAACTTGAAATTCATCAACAAAACCATAGTGAAATTCGATTTATTGACCAGGAATCGCTCTCTTTTTCCAATGATTTCTCCCTTCTACAGTCTGAGATACAAACAAAGTTTCCAGACTGTAGCCATGGATTTATTGCGTTGTTACAGTACATTGAATCCTACGATCCATTTATTCCTCTTCCATTCATATCAGCAAAACAAGTTCTTAATAATTATCTTAAAAACGATCTTCTTACAGACATGCTCCTCTGTCCACTCATGTACTACGGATCAGCAATCGAGCGGGACATGGATTTCAGCCAGTTTGTGATTATGTTTAGAGCTATATTCCTTGAGGGGATGTTTAGACCAGGTGGTACCATAAAAGACTTGCTCGATTTGCTGCTGAAACATTACGCTACACATGGTGGTTCGATCCGAAAAAATGCATCTGTCAAACGTATACTTCACACAAACAAGACTATTCAAGGAGTCACCCTCGCTAGTGGTGAAGAAATCACCTGTGACTATATTCTTTCAACCATCGGTTCAGAGGAGACGTTTACACTTCTTGACGAACCCTCTGGTATTCAAAAATTACCAAGACTTGGCTTTATAGAAACAATATTTGAGATTGAGAAAAGCACACCTCTCGAACATGCGCATGACAGTACTATAATATTTTTCAATAGTGCCGAAAAATTTTCATATCAGCAACCTGAATCACTCTTTGATTGCAATTCGGGAGTCATCTGTATGCCTCAAAATTTCTATGGTCTTCCTCAATTACCATTTAAAGAAATAAGGACTACCCACCTTGCAAATTACGATGAATGGCACTTGATCCATAATGATCCATTTACTTATAACAAAGCAAAAGAACACACTGCCCACTCATCCCTTTTGATTGCAGAGAAAATTCTTGGTAATTTTGCTCAAAATGTTGTATATTGTGATACTTTTACTCCACTAACAATAGAGCGTTACACAGGGAAAAAGAAAGGTTCCATTTACGGTAACCCCATCAAAATAAAAGATGGGAACATTGGATACAACAATCTCTTCTTAGCAGGAACTGACCAGGGGTTTCTTGGTATCGTTGGTTCTATGTTAAGTGGCGTTTCAATTGTTAACCAGCATATTCTACCTCGTCTCTAGAAGCTTGGCCGAAAAGGCATTCCCGGACAGCCTCCTAGAGTACGTTGAAATGATACGAGATTTGCAGTAACAAAGAAGATGAAGAGTTTTTACGAATCCATTCAAACATTACTACAAATTAATTATGCCTGTTTCGTTTTCACAAGCTTCTGACTCATATGATGTAATTGTTATAGGATCCGGCCTTGGAGGGCTAACGTCTGCTAACAGGCTTGCCTACTGCGGTTACAGTATCCTTCTCCTTGAATATCACAGCCAACTTGGTGGGCTAGCCACCTGGTTTAAGCGCAAGGGACATATTTTTGACGTCTCACTCCATGGATTTCCATACGGGATGGTTAAAACCTGTAGGAAATACTGGAATAAGGAGATAATGAACTCCATTGTCCAGTTAAAAAATATTGTTTTTGATAACCCTCAGTTTCACCTAAAAACAACATTTGATCGTATTGATTTCACCCATAAACTCAATCATCAATTCAAGATTTCACAATCAGTAATAGATGCCTTTTTCACCAGAGTTTCCGGAATGAATTTTTATGACGACCAGAGCATGACAACCAGGGAACTGTTTGAGGAGTTTTTTCCAGGACGTAGTGATGTTCATCGACTACTTATGGAACCAATCAGTTACGCCAACGGATCAACACTTGATGACCCTGCCATAACATACGGCATTGTGTTTTCTAACTTTATGAATAAAGGTGTATTTACCTTTGAAGGTGGAACAGACAAACTCATCGCCATGATGACAACAGAACTTGAAAACAACGGCGTCACCATATGTACCAATGCTAAAGTTGATCGTGTTATTGTTGAAAAAGGCAAGGTTAGAGGAGTTGAATGTCAGGGGAGAATTATTGAATCAGGGGCCGTTGTTTCCAATTCAGGAATTACCAATACCATTCACAACCTTACAGATAAACGAGCTTTTTCAGATGAATTTCTTGAAAAAGCTGATGCCATTCGTGTGAATAACTCCTCATGCCAAGTATACATGGGGCTTAAACCTGATGAAAAAATAGACAACATTGGCGATCTACTTTTCACATCCACAGCTGAAGAATTTGCCTCGAAAGAACTGTGCGACTTTAAAACTGAATCTAAAACATTCTCAGTATATTACCCAAAAACTCGTCCAGGTCACAATAAATACACCATAGTTGCATCTATGAATTCCAACTATGGCGACTGGGAACATTTTACAAAAGAAGAGTATGCCATAGAGAAAGAAGCCCTTATTGAGCGTACTCTCCTTGACCTCAATCGCTATTTTCCAAATGCTAGGGAACGAATGAATTGGATTGAAGCAGCAACACCTAAAACCTTCAACCGTTATACTCTTCATACACAAGGCACTTCCTTTGGAACTAAGTTTGAAGGACTTGACGTATCACGATCAATTTTCAAAGAAATTGGCGGTTTGTTTCACGTCGGTTCGGTGGGCATTATCATGTCTGGGTGGCTCGGTGCCATTAACTATGGTGTGATTGTCTCTAATGATGTTGATGCATATATGAGAAGCAGAGATTAAATATATTATGGATTTTATAAAACAAAAAGTTGTTATTACCGGCGCAACCCGTGGAATTGGAAAAGCTGTCAGTGTTTCATTCCTGGAACGTGGAGCAACAGTCATTGGAATATATGGTGGAAACAAAGAAGCAGCAAACAGATTTCAAAGTGAGTGCCAACACCTGAGTGGAGATCTACAACTACACCAATGCGATGTAGCTGATACGCAACAGGTGCAGAGCTTTTTTAATACCATAGAAGAGCAATACGACACCATTGATATTCTTGTTAATAATGCTGGTATTCGCCAGGATAAACTCCTGGTATTAATGGATCAGGAAAACTGGCAAAGAGTTATTGATGTCAATCTCACTGGAACATTTAACATGTGTAAATACGCAGTAATGCTCATGTTGAAACAAAAATATGGCCGCATTATTAACATTACATCTCCTGTTGCCCACATCGGTTTTGCCGGACAGACTAATTATGGTGCATCAAAAGCCGGACAAATTGGTCTTACAAGGAGTTTATGTAAAGAAGTTGCACGAAAAAAAATTACCGTTAATTGTGTTTCGCCCGGATTTATAGATACTGAACTTATTGATGATCTCAGCCCAGAGCTACTTAAAGAATATAAAAAATCCGTGCCGATGCGCCGCTTTGGAAAAGTTGAAGAAATCGCAGATGCTGTGCTTTTCTTAGCATCAAAGAATGCTTCCTATATCAGTGGAACGGTTCTTGATGTGAACGGAGGATTGTGAGATATGATCCAAGACATCAAGATAACCGATCTCATTCCTCATCGCCCACCATTTCTCTGGGTTGATACGATGCTTGAATACGATAAAACATCTCTAACTACTGAAAAGTTTATCTCTGAGGATTTAGATGTTTTCCAGGGACATTACCCTGAGCATCCTATACTACCAGGCGTTTTATTATGCGAGGCCCTGTTTCAAACGGGTGCTTTACTAATAGCACTACTACTTAAAGATAGTAACAAGCCACATAAACCCGGTGTTCCTGTTATTACGCGTGTT
>JAOZTO010000033.1 GCA_029942265.1 Desulfocapsa sp. | reverse complement strand
AAAAACAGACCTATGAACTCCCATTCCCGTATCTGTGTTTCCATTGGCCGTAGAACCATTGATGATGCTCTTGCCGTGGCTGATTCTGTCAAGGCACAAGCTGATGTCCTTGAAATCAGGCTTGATTATCTTGATGTAGCTACAGTATCTCCTTTTATAACTTCTCTGCAGATACCACTTCTGTTTACCAATCGCCCTGTATGGGAAGGTGGAAAGTTTACAGGCAGTGAAGAGGAACGCATCGGAGTATTAACAGAGGCTGTGGCAGAAAATACGGCCTATGTTGATCTTGAACTGCTTGCTCCTGATGATTCCCACAAAAAAATCAGGGACGCTCTACAGCTGAGTCAGACAAAACTCATCTTATCCTGGCATAATTTTGAGAATACACCGTCTGAGAAAGAGCTTACAGGACATATGAACATGATGAAAGATATGGGCGCAGATGTTGGAAAAATAATCAGTATTGCCCATGCTCCAAGCGATGTTTTAAGGGTATTGCAACTACAGGAAGCCGCAGAAAAACTGAATTTTCCACTGATTGCTTTCTGCATGGGCGAGGCCGGAGTCATGAGCCGGATTGCCACCTGCCATCTTGGTGGTTATATGACATATTGTGCAGCAAATGAAGAAGAGGCGACAGCCCCTGGTCAATTATCGGTATCGGCATTGCGTGAGATACAGTCGTCAATAGGAAAATAACAAACAATGATTAACGGAAAAACAACATTATACGGTATAATCGGCAATCCGGTGACGCATTCTCTCAGCCCAGTGATGCATAATGCCGCTTTTGTAGCATCTGGTCTTAATGCTGTATATCTCCCTTTTGGTGCAACTGATATCACAACTGCAGTTACAGGTATTCGTGCTCTTGGAATACGTGGGCTAAGTGTGACCATCCCACATAAAGAAGATATAATGGCCTTACTGGATAGTATAGATCCTGTGGCTGAAAAAATTGCCGCTGTAAATACAGTGATCAATACAGATGGGATACTAAGCGGATTCAACACAGACTGGCTTGGCGCAACCCGTGCTTTGGAAGAAGTCATTGGATTGAAAGGCTCAAAGGCTGTGATTCTTGGTGCCGGAGGTGCTGCGCGAGCCATTGGTTTCGGATTGCTTGAAAGAGGGGCAGAGATTGTTCTGTGCAGCCGGACAGAACAGAGTGGACGTGCCCTTGCCGATGCTCTAGGTTGTCCTTGGCAGTCACTGTCCAATAGCGACCAACTTACTGGAGATATTCTGATAAATGCAACATCAGTTGGAATGGTACCTAATGTGGAAGAAAGTCCGATGGTAGGTGATATCGATTCTAGTTTTCAGGTGGTTATGGATATTGTATATGCTCCAGTAAAAACCAGATTGTTGCAAGATGCAGAACTGCAGGGATGTACAATCATCAATGGGCTTGAAATGCTGCTTTACCAAGGTGTGGCACAATTTGAACTCTGGACTGAAAAAACTGCGCCGGTAAATGTTATGCGTGAGGCTCTAAAGGATGCCTTGAAAACTTCGGGATAAGTAGTTTACTCAAACTAATGCGGTAAACCGCAAGTAAGTGCCTTGGTGGTATCATAACTATTTGATTTTAAATCTGTTTCACAGTTCTTATTTTTTTTGACAGCTTTTAAGACGTAAGGCACTAAATGCAAACCGTTGAATTTTAAATACTGCACATGGAAGTGAGGAAAATGATAGAAATAAAACCAGTATCAATAATAAATGCAACAATTACAGTTCCCGGTTCAAAAAGTCTGACTCAACGTGCTCTTATTGCAGCTGCATTGGCTGAGGGATCAAGCAGACTTGTTGGCCCCCTTGCAAGTGAGGATACACAGTACACATCACGGGCACTGGAACAGATGGGGATTACGATGGAACGTGGGGAAGATGTCTGGACTATTCACGGGAGTGGAGGAGTGCTCGCAACACCTGCAAAAGATATTTTTCTTGGAAATAATGGCACAGCTACACGTTTTCTCACTTCAGTTGCTGCGCTTGGCCATGGTGATTTTAAAATTGATGGTGAAGAACGTATGCAGCAACGTCCAATTGCACCTCTTATGGACGCATTAAAAGGATGGGGCGTTGACATACTATCTGTTAATGGCACAGGATGCCCTCCTCTTCAAATTACAAGTAAAGGGCTGGCTGGTGGCTCAACCATCCTCCCAGAAGGAAAATCAAGTCAATATCTCTCATCTCTGTTGCTTGTTGCCCCGTATGCTCAACAAGCTTCGACACTTGAAGTGATTGGTGATGTATTTTCAAAACCTTATGTAGCTATGACATTGTCGGTTATGTCAGATTTTGGAGTGAGCGTGGAATGTAATGAAGAATTCACATCCTTTACAATTCCTCAAGGCACATACAAGGCGATGGAGTATGAGATTGAAGGAGATGCGTCCAATGCCTCATATTTTTGGGCTGCTGCTGCCATAACAGGTGGTCAGGTGACTGTCTCCAATGTGCCGGTTCCTTCTTTACAGGGAGATGCAGGTCTTGTCCCCTTGCTTGCTAGAATGGGATGTGAAGTTTCAAAAGATGGTAATGGAATTACTTTGAACGGCTGTGATCGTCTTGAAGGAATTACTGTGGATATGGGAGATATGCCGGATGTTGTACCGACCCTTGCCGTTGTTGCGGCATTTGCTCATGGCAAAACTGTGATTAGCAATATCGCCCATCTTCGAATTAAGGAATGCGACCGTCTCACCGCAACATTGACAGAGCTTGCTAAAATGGGAGCTAAGGTTGAAGAAGGAGATGACTATATGGTAATTCACGGTGATGGTGGTGCACGTCTGCATGGAGCAGAGATTGAAACCTATAATGATCATAGAATGGCGATGAGCTTTGCTGTTGCTGGATTACGGGTTCCAAGTGTGAAAATCAGTGGCGAAGGATGCGTGGCTAAATCGTTTCCTGATTTTTGGGAACGTTTTGGAAAACTTGGTTGACAATGTTTATCTACGGTTCTAATTCTTCAAATCCGTTTTTTACCAGAAAGTAGAGTGTTCCTTTTTCTTTCATACTTCCAGCAGCTGTTTTGGCATAGTTGCTACTTCCCCAGTACAGATCTGCACGCCCGCTTCCTTTAATAGCAGAACCGGTGTCTTGTGGAAAAACAAATCGCATCATGGGAACCCATGATGTGATGGCTCCAGTTTTGTCGAGAACAGGTTTGCGGCTTATAAGAAAAGCTGGCGTAGTTTGAGGCAACACATCAGGATCAACAGCAATAGATCGTCCGGCAACAAGTGGTTCCCCTAAACTGCCACTTGGATCACCGTCTGGCGCCCAGTTAAAGAAGATATATTTGATATTGTGGTTAAGGATTGCCTTCTGTTCTTCCGGGTGTTCTCGTAAATAGTGACGAATGGTGGGAATAGAGACTTCTGCAATCGTCATTTTCTTTTGATCTACCAGTAATTTTCCAATGGAAAAATATTCAAGCCCGTTAGATGCGGCATAGTGGATGGAGCGTACCGTACCGTCTTGCAGTTGAATTTTTCCAGATCCTTGAATGTGGAGAATAAAAGCATCCACAGGGCTATCAAGAAAAACCAGTTCATTTCCAGCGGCATAATTATTTTCTTCAATCTCCGCACGGGTCCAATAAGGGACGAGTTGGTTATGTTCGTTTTTTCGTTTAAAAACTTGCTTGCCACCTAGATTTTTTTTCGTTTGAACCAAGGATGCAGGCGGTGAGTAAAGCGGATAGATATAAGGTGGGTCAGGAGTAAGACTCCCTTTTAGGAAAGGTTCGTAATATCCGGTGATCAACATCTCGCCCTTGGGAAAGTCTTTTCTTCCAGCTGCTTGGTAGATACTAAAGTTTTCGGCCACAATGCGAGCTAGTTCATCTGTGTCTGGATCCTGTTTTAGAATATCAATAAATGAATCCATTGATTCACGGAGCCAGGAAACAGAATAGCTATCATCTCCGATGGTAAACGATGAATTGTCTGATAGTGTGTTTAAGTAGTGGAGATGACGGACTGCCCCAGTAAGGAGGTGTTCAAGGTGTAAGTCGTCTGTAAATTGTGGAAACGCTTCACGAGTGAGTTTGTTAATTGGAGATTTTGCACAACCATTCAGTAGTAAGATGAGTCCTACAAGTATGAGATAAAAACCAGGTGTATTTTTCATTGTCGTTCTGCTATTGGATGGCCTCGGCAAGTTCAGTAACTGCCATGGCGTATCGGTTGGAGTGGTTCCACTCGGTGATGGCCTGAAAGTTTGGGTACCCGGCAACGTAGCGTTTACCACCACCTCGTTTTGGATCAATTTCAAGACCTACAATGGTGAGTGGGCGTTTTTCAGGAGAGACAGGAAGTGAAATATCCTGTTCCCGTTCTACAATAAGACGATCCACAAGTCCCTTCCTTCCTGCTTTGTTTGCTTTAATAACATCAGGCCCTTTAAGAGTGTGTCCGATGTCTGCATAGATAGGCGCATCGAGTGTCCAATGGAAGCGACGGAGATAGTTGGCAATTGATGCGAGAATATCATTTGTTGATCCAAAAACATCACGACGTTCGTCACCATCAAAGCTCACAGCGTATTCACGAAAGCTTGTGGGGATAAATTGGGTCTGGCCAAAGGCACCTGCGTAAGAACCCTTGATAGTAAGGGGATCGTAATTATTTTCTTTACAGAGTAACAGAAAGGCAACGAGCTGTTTACGGAAGAAATCAGACCGACGCGGGTAGGCATCAAAGAGAGTGTTTAAGGTCTGGAACACATTGAAACTGCCACTGTTCTTTCCAAACCTAGATTCAATTCCCCAAATGGCAATGATTACTTCTCGATTAACACCAAGCTCTAGCTCAATACGATCAAGAATTTCTTTATACTGTTTGAGTTTCTTTTTTGCTTTTTTTATGACTGAACGAGTAATAAAGCGAGGTCGGTATTCGTAGTATGGTTTGGCTTCCCATTGCTTGTCCATAAGAACGAGTACTTTTCTTTTTATGCGTACATTCTTAAAGAGTGAATCGAGTTCAGCTTGGGTGAAAATTTGATCTGTTAATAAATCCTGGAAAAGAAGGGTGTATTTTTCATGGGATAGATCTATTTTCTGACCATCATAAACACGGTCTGCTGCTGGGATTTTCTTTTCAGCAAAACTGCTCATGGGGAGCAAAAGGACAACGAAAAGAATGCCTACGGTAAAGAGGTTTTTTGTCTGTATTAAGAGCATACGTTACCTGGGAAAAGTTTCTTGAAATCGTTCAAAAAAGGTATCAAGCATTTCTGCAGGAAGTTGGTTGATTCCTGCCGCTGCTGTCCGTCCTCCACCAGTTGGAAAAGAAAGGCAGAGGGTGTCAGCATTTTTTTTGTTGTTAAGCGGAGCTCTAACGCTGATGCGCAGCGATCCATCACTGTTTTTCACAATGAGTGCGTGGGCAGCATCTTTTTTCTCGCGTGCACGCAGGTTTGAGAAAACTCCCGAAACTCTTCTTGCCCATGGTACATTAGGGAAGGAATAGATTCTATTGTGTTTGCCAGGAGTCATTTCCGGCTGCTGCATAGCAAGAACCATATCTTCTGTAAATCCTTGGCGTAGTGTTTTAAGCTCTGCTGATTCTGCCAAAAAAGAAAAGGGATCGTCAAATGGTTGAACTGCCAGATATAATGCATCGGGTGCAAAATGAAGATCACTTATATCTGCACCATACCCATTATAGTTTAAGAGTTCACCCAGTTCACGTAACTCTGTAAGCTGGGTTATGGAAAGCGACAGAGTAGTTGCTAGTTTTTGAGCAGAGTCATGAAGGTTATCACCATAGGCTCCTGCAATGGCCCAGCTTCGATATTTTCCTTGAAGAAGAGTATCTACGATGAGTGAGGTACACACTAACGGCGATGGATCTAAGTGGGTGGTTAGCGAGTCAGTGTCCGGAATGGTTCCTGCAAAGTGATGATCAGTATAAGTTATTGTATTTCCATGTTCAAGTAGAGACAGGAGACTGTTACGGTTAGAGTCAAGGGATATGTCAAACACGTCAATACTGCTGTTGTGGACTGTTTCAATTTTTTGAAGGAGAGCAATGTCACGTTTAACACCAGTAAGCAGTGTTGCTTCAGGTTTTGGTGTATGCAGGCGGGATTGATGTAATGCTAAAATCCCGTCTGCGTCACCGTTAAAGACATCGAAGTGCATAGGCTTACTACATGTTGAGGGCAATTGGGCTGCCAATGTTTGCAAGATTAAATAGCACGCTGATTATATGATCACCTGGTATATATTGGCTTCTTAACTCAATAGACCAGCAGGCAGGTTGATAACGAAGTGATATGTTTTGTGAAATTATACGTTCTTCAGAGAGTGAATGTTCAATGGAATATGCTGCAAAAACAGTATCAAAAAGCTGGGCTCGAAGAGCGGCATTGATCTCGTGGGTATCGCCATCATCAGCATATCTGTAATCTAGGTTAGCACTATCGCCACGGCTGTTTTCATAGTTGGCTTCAACAGTATGGGACGTGAAACCGTCATCATCATACACTCCATAATCTGTTTTATAGATGAGTTTGGATTGCTCAGTTGGGTTCCAGCGAAAATTCACATTAACAGCAGAAAAAGGTGTATCAGATTCTTCATTTCGCAGATCGAAACTCTGGCTGATTTTCAAGTGGCCATAGTCTCTGTCAGTGTCGTCGCCTTCATTGTCAACACCGAAAAGATTGAAAAAGTTATTCAGACCATAAGTGATTTTATTTTTGTGATCTTTTTGATCCACGGAGTCGAAGTCAGGAAGGTCTTCCTGATCAGTATCTGTGAGATAGTCATATTTGACGTATGGACGGAAGTTGTGGGTGATTCCTTCAGTTTCTCCCTCTATATCCAGATCAAAATCCCGTAAAAATGTGGTACCGATTTCAGTGTTAAAGTCACCCAAGAGACGATTTTGTGTGTCATCCTGATCCCACTCTCCGGTTCCAAAAGTTTGTATATTATAAAAGGTATCACGAACTCCGGCTTCAGCGCGAGCTTCAAGGTATGGGCCAAGTGGGAGTGGGGCGCTCAGTCTGGGGTGAAGGTCGATGCGGTGTCCACCAATACCGTCTTCACGGTAATAGTTTACATAGTCAGCATCCCAGTCTACTGTGAAATCTGATTCTCCAATACTTTGGCTTCCCGTGAAATCCAGACCTGGTAATTTCCACAGAGGTGTTGGATCATCTTTATCTTCTCTAACATCATTAATTCCAAGAAAAACACCCTCAAGTGCCATTCCGTCCCAAGACTTAAGTACTTTCATGGAGTTTCTGCGTTCATCGCTGGTCTTATTCTGAAAACTGCGGCCAAAAGCATCTTGGAACTTGGCATTAGACTGCTGAAAACCAGTGAGACCAGTATTAAATTCAGTCAGATAATCTCTATCAGAAACTATATCCAGATCAGTACGTGTGACTACATTATTATCGAAGTCATGATCGACCTTACCGCGTATCCAGTATCTGTCATCGTTAGTATGTGTGTAGTCCGTATCATTCCAATATGCAGTCTCGGATGGATCACTCAGAGAATCTTTGAGGTAAGTGGCCATGAAGGCACCCTTCTTCTGCTCGCCCAATACGTAGCGGTATTCAATACCAGGCATAAACCCTCGATTTGCTAAATATTCAGGGTAAAGAGTGACGTCGGATGAATCTGACAGGTTTATAAAGAGTGGTAAATTAAAGCCAAAACCATTTCGTTCAGAAGAAGAAATCTCCGGAAAGAGGAGTCCAGTTTTACGTTCGTTACCAACTGGAACCATGAGCCATGGTGAATACAGTACAGGTACGTCTTTTATTCGGAAGGTTGCGTGTTTCATTACAGCGTACCCGCCCTGAGTCACATTTGTTTCACTAGCAGCAAAACTCCAGGGAGGAGTGTTGTCTCCTTCAACTTTACATGTGACAACCCAGCCATTCTCAATTTGATAGGTTCTTTCGCCGGTTTTTGTAATGACATCACCTTCAAGATGAAGGTCTAGTTTGTCTCGAAGAATTGTCGCTTCCTTAAAGGAGCCTGTCTCGTTATTTAAATCAAGGGAGCCTTCCGATGCAAAGAGCTGATCAGTGTCACTGTCAATGCTGACGTTACCTTTTGCTTTAATGCTGTTGTGTTCAACGTCGTAGGCAATCCAGTCAGCCTTAATGGTTACTGCAGTTACCAAACGAGGCTCAGTATCCAGTACGTCTTCTTGTTTGACTACTTCGTCTACGACAATATCTTCGTCTTCTTCAAGCAAAAAGGCCCAACCTGAGGTATCTTTTGTTTTTGTTTCTTTCTTTGGAGGAAGGATCTGTATCTTGGTGAGTACAACGTTGCCCTCTGCAATAATACTTTTGGGGTTTTCAAATCGCAGGAGTTTGTCGGCTTCGATTTGCCATTCTTCTGTTTCAACCGTTTCTGCCTGAAGTACTCCAGGCTGAAATGAGAATATTAATAATACTGTACAGTAGAAAGAGAATTTTAAGAAAAACCAGTTGAAGAGCTTTGTCACAGCCGACTCCTTGCAAGTGTGTATGTTGTCAAATTACGGTTTCGCAATGTGACATAGTTTGTGCCTTGTTTTTTGCTTTGAAGCGTAGGCATATTTCTGAATTATTATCATTAGTGTGATAAATGTACGAGGATGGACGGTTAGTGTCAAGTGTAAAATCACAAAATTGCCTTGATAATAAAGGGAAATTGTTTTACTTTTAGTCTATAGTATGATGATTACACGAAGGAATAACTGCTTTATTGGTTGTGTTCTTCCAAAAAGGTTGTCACCGATATCGATAAATGTTGATTGTTTTCTACAGCTTAACAGATAGATCCCTCTTGCTTTGTATACTTTCCTGCTTAGAACTCCTGTTGCTGTAATGCATTGATAATGATATTGGTAAAGAAGTACTTGTTTGGACGTATGTCTGAAAAATCGTAATTATTCAGCAAGCACCTAATAGTTGGCATAACACTGAACTGTAACTGTTCAGATGTACGAAGATGGGGTGTAGCTGAATAGTTACAAAAAATCGTAAGAAAAAGAGACATCGTTGAATCAAAATACGAGTCTTTTTTTTAAAGTAATGTCATGTGTTTTGCTGGTCTGTAGTATATTAAAAATAGCTTCCCAGCAAGACTCTGACAAAATGTTAAACAGAAACATCGAAGATATCGTGTGGTTCTGTTCACTGAAATATGACACTCTCTATAATAAAATAGGGGCTGTCGCAATGATTTTGGAAAAAGAAATGTCTTTTTCCAACTAAGGAAAACAATGGTAGAAAAAAAAGCAGAGCCTCAAAAAAAGGCTGTGCAAAAGAAAAGTGTTAAGGCATCAATCGGTGCTTGGTGGAAGAGTACAACGCAAAAAACACAAGTAGCAGATGATCCTGTTGCACCTGAAAGTGCAGAGGAATCGCCAAAACAAGAAAAAAAGACTCCTCCTGTTAAAAAGAAAAAACCCGCCCCTAGAAGCCCTGCAAAAAAACCAGCACCAAGAAAGAAACCTGTTGCTAAGGTAACAACAGCAAAACAAACGAATCAGATAGATCGTCCTGATGATAGTGGCAAATCGCTCGCAGGCTCTCAACTAATTGTTGATGCGGAAGCACCTGTGTCTGAGGTGGTAGAAAAACAACAAACAAGGAAAAAACCGACTCGACCTCGTAATAAAAAACCCCAGGAAGTGACAAAACCGACGAACGAGACTCAAGCAAAAGCACCAGAAGTAAGACAAAATCCTGCGGAGCCTCAGCAAACGCTAAAACTCCTTATTAATGCTGAGGAACCCGAAGAGTGTCGCCTAGCACTTCTTGCAGATGGACGTTTGGAATCCATTCATGTCTCTACGGTATCTTCAAAACAGACTAAGAATAATATCTATAAAGCCAAGATAGTTGCTGTTGAAAGTAATCTTCAGGCCGCTTTTGTAGATTACGGTACTGATAAAAACGGTTTTCTTCCTTTTAATGAAATTCATCCAGAGTATTATAAACAGGAAATCAGCGAGGAAAATAAACGCTACATTGAACAGCATCAGTGGAAAAAATTACGAGTCACCGATGTGCTTGAACGTGGCCAGGAAGTTCTGGTTCAAGTGGTTAAAGAAGAAATCGGAAATAAAGGTGCAAATATGACCACATATCTCTCTATTCCGGGGCGAGGGGTGGTGCTTATGCCTGGCTCAGATTCTTCTGGTATTTCTCGAAAAATTAGCGGAGAAGAAAGACGATCACAGTTGCGGGAAATTATGGGTTCTTTGAACATTCCTGAAGGTGTGGGATGGATTGTGCGTACCGCTAGTGCTGATGTTACCAAAACAGCACTTACTAAAGATGTGCGTTATCTCGCTAAACTCTGGAAAGAGATTAAAAGTAAAGGGCAGGCTCTTGAAGGTGTTGGCAGGATATACCAGGATCATGATTGTGTGTTACGTTTTTTGAGAGAACATTTTGATCCACAAATTAAAGAAATTTTGGTTGATGATCTGGTTGCTTTAGAAAAAGTCAAAGATTTCCTCGAACTGCTACCAACTAAACAGAAAGGGGCAAAAGTTAGACTGCACAAAGGGTCACGGCCGATTTTTAATCAGTTCAATGTGGAAGATCAGATTGAATCGATTTATCAGCCGCAGGTTCCGTTACCCTCGGGTGGTTCGATAGTTATAGATCCCACAGAGGCATTGGTTGCAATCGATGTGAATTCCGGTTCAACTGGCAAGGGGAAGAATTTTGAGGAGTCAATTTTTAAGGCCAATATGGAAGCTGCAACGGAGCTTGCTCGTCAGCTGCGCCTTCGTGATCTTGGTGGTTTGATTGTTGTGGATTTTATTGATATGCGTATTAATAAAAACATCCGTGAAGTAGAACGACAAGTTAAAAGCGCAATGAAAATGGATCGTGCAAAGGTTGATATTAGCCGGATATCGAAATTTGGTCTTATGCAAATTTCCAGGCAAAAACTTGGCGCTCCCATAGAGACTAGCAATTACAGAGTTTGCGAGCATTGTAAGGGGCGTGGCATTGTACGTTCTGTAGAAACGCTGGCACTCTTTTATTTGCGGCGCATCCAGACTGGTGCGAGTAGAAAAGAAGTTGTTCGGGTTGAGTGTCATTTTCCACTGGATGTAGCTCAGTATCTGCTGAACAATAAGCGACAGGAGATTGGTGAAATGGAAGTTCATAATAAGATCGCCATTGTTATTGTTGCGGATCCTGCTTTAAATCCAGCTGATCATGAAATTATTTGCCATAAACAGGAAAAAGAGCAGAAAGGTGGAAAACAGGCTTGAGTAAAAAAATGAACTAGGGTATAAGGTTGTTTCCGTGTGCATTAGTAGCTCAGCTGGATAGAGTACCTGACTACGAATCAGGGGGTCGCAGGTTCGAATCCTGCCTAGTGTACCAAATATAGATACAAAAGCCGTATACTTACACAGTGTACGGCTTTTTTTGTTTTCCGACATCCTGCCTCTTGTAGACGCATTACTCGTTATCATGCCGCGTCTTCAAGTTCTTTCGACCAGAAATTCCCCAATGTTTCATTTTGAACTTTAGTACTGTTGTTAAAATGCCCAGCATAGAGCTCAGTAGTTTTTGGGTTCTCATGCCTTAAAAATAGCTGTAGATCGGCGATACTGGCTTCAGCTTCCTTCAGTATAGTTACCGCTAGATGACGCAACTGGTGGAGTGTAAAACTGGCAGCCTCAGCTTTCTCACAGAGTTGGTTGCTAAAGTGATTTAATGAGGTGTATCTGCTCTCAATAAATGTTTTGGCACTTTTGGAATAGTACCTGTGCCAGAACACGTACTCGCTCGTAGGATGGCGTTTCTTAAGTTTTCTTAAGAATACACTGTAAAGTGCTTCTGTCATTGAATGGAGGGTTATTGGGGTAGCTTGTTTCCGGTCTTTTTAGTGCGAAGTTTGTAGGTTCTGTCGTCCATGTTTATATCGGACCAAA
>JAOZTO010000032.1 GCA_029942265.1 Desulfocapsa sp. | reverse complement strand
AAGCGATTAGTCAGATTAATTTGCAACTGATCAACAACACATTGACAAGAGCCAACACCATGACCAAAAACGGATATATTTTTACTCGTCAGTAGTATCTTGCGTAAAGAATCAATGGGGGTATCCAGAGACAACTCAGCATCAGTAATAAATGAACCAAAGGAACCGGCTCGGTTTTCATGGGATGCAAGAGGAAGAGGGTCACTTCCAGACAACACAGCACTATAGCGTGTAGGTGCCTTACGTAACAATTGCGGCATCGGCCAGAATGGTGGACGATTACCATTATCGCCAGGAAAGATGGGGAAATCAAGCTGTTTGCTAAAGAGTTCTTCAACAACCTTTCCACGTTGACCAATCCATTTACCAACTCCCCAGGGGACAACTGGAAGAGCATTGTTTTGGGAAACTCTCTGGGCAAGTTCTGCTAATGGTAAACTTCTATCCTCAATAACTAAAGAGCTGAAAAGCGACAAGAGTTCAATTTTTTCTGTACTGACCAACTGTCTTCCTGCAAGAATGATCAGTTTTTTGTCAGCCTTACGAATAATAAGACTCTCTGTCTCCTTAGTCAAATACGGAGTCCAGAAGCTGTCTTCAAATACAGTGTGTTCCTTTTCAGAACTTGAAATCGCCCTTCCTTTCAAAGTGCCAAACACATCACAGCCCTGCCCTTCAGTTAAAGCCAGGACATAATCAGTATCTCCTGAAACACCTATTGCATCAGCAGCACGGGAAAAATTTTCCCATGCAAAAGAAAAGAATTCTTCAATTGAAAACTGTGGATGAATATGAACGTGGGCATCAATAAGTATAGACATGGGCGATATATGACGATCAGTGGCTCTCTGACAAAAAATTATCGAAGTAATCGATTGTATAACGTAATCCTTCCTTAAGTTGTGTTTTGGGTTCCCAGCCAAGCTTGTCACGGGCAATGGAAATATCAGCACAACGCTGTTTAGGATCATCAGCAGGCAAGTCTTTAAAAATAATATCAGAAGATGAACTCACCATCTCCGTTACAAGTTCTGCGAGTTCGAGAATAGTAAACTCATTGGGATTTCCCATATTCATGGGACCTGTCATTTCGTCATCACTCTCCATAAATAGAACCATTAAACGAATCAGGTCGTCAACATAGCAAAAAGATCGTGTCTGTGAACCGTTACCATAGACAGTGATCGGGATTCCCTGCAATGCTTGAACAATAAAATTAGAAACCACCCGTCCATCATTAGGATGCATACGAGGGCCATATGTATTAAACAGACGACCCACTTTAATTCTCAGATTATGTTGTCTGTGGTAATCAAAAAACAGGGTTTCGGCACAGCGTTTTCCTTCGTCATAACAGGATCGTATTCCTATGGGGTTCACATTTCCCCAATAGCTTTCAACCTGTGGATGTACGTCAGGATCGCCATATACTTCACTTGTCGATGCCTGGAATATTTTTGCTCGTACTCGTTTAGCAAGACCAAGCATATTAATGGCACCATGCACAGACGTTTTTGTAGTCTGTACAGGATCATGTTGATAGTGAATGGGGGATGCAGGGCAGGCCAGGTTGTAAATTTCATCTACTTCAACGTAGAGAGGAAAAGTTACATCATGACGCAACAATTCAAAAGAGGAATTACCCACAAACTGCTTAATATTCTGTTTTGTCCCTGTGAAATAGTTATCAAGACATAGTACTTCAGTTCCCTGGTCAAGCAGTGCTTCACAGAGATGTGATCCAAGAAATCCAGCACCACCAGTAATCAAAACCTTTTTACGAATATTATAATTTTCCATTGTTATCCCATACAGTTGTCATTACACCCTTGCAAAACGGGGTAATAAAAGTGCCGCTATGATATACACGGCAAATGAAATCATTAAAGTGATAAAAAATCCAACATAAATTGCAAGCACAATACTACACACACCGCCAAGAACAGTGAACAGACCATTAATAGCCCAGGCCCAGCCAACGGCACCTTTACCGTTTTTATGAGAACTTGCAATTCCTATAGCAAATGGCATCCCCATAAAGAAGCCAAGAGGAGCAATCATAACAAATGCAGCCACCATCCTCATTAACGCAGACCATTGCAGGAAATAGTCGAGAAGGGGTTCTTTAAAGAGTAACAGTACCGTACCATAGACAGGGATAAGCAAATAGGGAATAAATCGTGCTCGTTTTCTTGTATGTAAGTCTGTAATATCAGTTACATAACTACCTATTCCAGCTGACAGGAGAAAAGCAAAAACAACAGTTACATACGTATAGAGTGGAAAACCAACCAGTTTATGAAATAGTTGAACAAAGATCAACTCCACTGCGATAAATGCACCACCCAAGCATGCAAAATACCCAATAAAGGCAATTTTACCATCCCAGTGCGCACGACCAACTTTCGAGAACAGCAACGGACCAAACAGACACACAATTGCTATTATCAATGCAGATCCAGCTGAAACAATCAAATGAATCACATCCATGGGTAGTCCATGTTTGATTGAATCGTTTAAAAGCACTTTTACCGATGTATCCACATAAGGTTCAGTCATGGAAACAGGGGTAAAGCGTTTTCGCATATGGTTAAAAAATGGTTTGTCATCTGATGGCGCTTCTATGCGATACGGAATGGAATCGGCAAGTTCATCAGATAGCACTCCAGTAAAAAATTCCTTATCAAGCTTTGAGTTTTCAAGGTCAAGTGGATTATGGATTCGCACAAACCCTTCTCCATCCATTAGCAGATGAACACGATCAACTTCCTCCTGCGTCCAAGGTTGCATTTTCACTAGAAGTGTCGGAAGGTTATACCATTTATTCGCATAGTAAACCAGCACATGTTTTTCAAAATCCGTCCGTCCCGATTCATCCCAGGCACGTGCCGCAGTAAGAACCATTTTAGGATAAATATGATGGTTAATATGAAGCACACCATTTTCTGAAAGATGTGAGAAATACTCTTTATACGCATCGGTCGTCTGAAGATAATTAGGAGAAACGGCACCTGATCCTGATGCAATACTTGAAGTCGTATGATTGGACATCATCTGAATGATGTCATATATTTTATCACTTGAGCGTAAAAAGCTACGTCCCTCGCCACGCACTGCATTTACTTTGCTATTGCCATAGGGTTCAATAGCATATTTTTCCTTGCCAAGTTTAATTACCGCCCCAACCATCTCGACAGCATCAACACTATTGGCACCAAAAGCAACAGCACCTTTTGTTTCCTGACCGCCTGCCGCACCAATAATTAAAACATCAGGGGCAGAACCTTC
The DNA here is from genome assembly GCA_029942265.1 of Desulfocapsa sp. GTDB lineage: Bacteria > Desulfobacterota > Desulfobulbia > Desulfobulbales > Desulfocapsaceae > Desulfocapsa. The sequence goes on along the minus strand of JAOZTO010000032.1, from coordinate 8,831 downwards.
CTTCAACCAGTGGGAAGCAAAAACGAATTTATCCCAAAATTGTTCACGAGCTTTTTCGGGCAAAGATTCTCGTAATTTATCATAATCTCCATCGAATGTATAAAAATAGCTGGTCTGAGTTCCTCCATCATAGGCAATCCACACATATTCTTTGCGGTATTGAATAAGATCAACACGGGATATTCGATCCCATTCCGTCAGTATCTTCCCCCCCTGTAAACTCCTAAACCCACGCTTATCCATGTGATAAGCAATCTCAAGATAGTTATCACCCCTAGAGACAAGAAATCCTGACAATCCAAAAGCACACAGCAAAGCAAGGGATACAACAACTTTCGAACGGCTAATAAAACAAAGAGCAATACAGGCCATGGCCGATGCGATAAACAGCATGCCTGGACCGCCAACGGATGGAATCAACAATGGAACAAGGAGACATCCAAGAGACGCACCAACCAGATCCCAAAAATAGAGCTTACCAAATTTATCAGCATGTTTGGTGAAGAGGATGGATAGAATCAAGCCACCAAGAAAAAATGGAAGAACAAGCCCTGAAAAGACAAGGAGTACTTTAGCGCCGAGATAGGCAACACTACTGAAAGTATCAAAATCAACGTGGAACCGGTTTAAAAAGAAAAACATCCCCCCATAACTTAACGATAGTGCAACGGTTAGTATTGAAAGAGTGATGTTTGAAAAAAGCTTTTTATTTTCAGCAAGAACAGAAGTGGCAACCCCTGAAATACCAAAACCCAATAATGCCAAGGTTATGACCATATAAGCAAAATGTGGATACCAGAGAATATCTAAAATACGAATAAGAGATAATTCATAAAACAGTGTTGACAAGGCTATGACTGAAATATAGCCAAGTGTTCGAATTGACATCTTGTTAGTACCTAAAGACTCCGACATTAAATCCTCCAATCTTTTTACTGCAAATCATTATATATTGTTGTTGAACTGTAAACAAACAACCATATGTTCTTTTATTAAATTTCCTAAGGCCACTAGGAGCTTGTCCAAGAATAGGCATTTCGTTCAAAATCGAAGCATTTTCTAAAAATAAGCGCAGGCATATGTGTGATATTCTGGGTATTATTTTTTGACAATTCTGAAGAGTTTGGGCGATAAGGCATTCTTGGACAGTATCCTAAGATAGTTATTTTAATATCAGCGGTCAATAGTTATTATTTTCTTTTGTCTTGTTCAGTTCTTAAGCTCATTCTGTTTTTTTATAACAAAAGAATGTAAAAGATAGTCAGCAGGAGCAATGCCCGGATAAAATTGCAACTTTACGGTTTTTCCAGGATTCGGTAATCGAAAGAAAAATTCATTTTCGCCTTTCTGTACATCCATACTAATAGTGTGCTCGGGTAAAAAATCAGCTGCGCTTTCAGTTGTATAGTAAAGAAGCCATTTTGTTTTCACGGGACTACTCAACCGTATATTGACAAGGAGTGCTACTTTATCCCCTCTATTATCAAATTGAAACTTCAATGCAGGATACTTGCTTTTAGAACGAACCAGCAAACCATCGTCACCCGGAAACACTTCCACCCCAGAAGAACTGATATAGTCTTCAGCAACACTAGTGCCATTAATTTGTAATAACACATTATTAAGAGCTGGAAATTGTTTTTTCAATACTTCATGTTCCAACACTCTATCAGTTGTTAGCATGGGCAGCAGGTTTCTTTCCACACGTTGATCGATAAGTACATCAGGCCGAATTTTTACAATAAAATCTTTTATGTCAGCAAATTCATGATTTACATAATACACAGTTCCAAAAGAATTAAACATAAACGGCCATAAGAATCTCCCGAAAGAGTCATAAATTATCAAAACGGACGTATCATTTGAGCCACATTTCTGTGTCATCACAAAGTTACGAGGATCATCAGCAAACTCTTCAAGAAAAACAGTACCCTGCCTCTGTTTTTCGATAGTTTCTTCGCAATATTCGATACCTTCTATTTCTGGAGCTATCTCTGAAAAATACCCGTAGAGGTGAAGAAAGACTGCAAGATCTCCCGAAAATTCTTTTGTACTCCAAACAATCTCCTCGTTCTTTAAGACACGTATGGGAATTTGCAGATCTTTTAATACTCTTGTAATAGCGTTATATGCGAAAAAAACACCATACAAGTTCCAATGACTATCAGTCATTAAATAGAGCTGTTTTTCATTTTTCTGTTTAAGAAATCGTTTTTTCAAATCGATATATTCAGAAAACCCTATGTTCCCGTCAAGATATCCGACAATCTGGTCATACAAGGATATTCCAGCGTTGTCACGTATCCACCAGGGAAGGTATTCGGGGTAGATACTCTCTTTGTTTGGTACGGGAAGAAAAACATAGGTAATTCCCTGTTCAGCAAGCCAGTCCCGTCGGTTCATCAACTCCCATTGATACGACTGAAGATGAACCGGAGAAAGCTGTTTCAATCCAAGAAAAGCATCCAGAGCCCCATCACCGTTAAAAAACAGCCAACCATCTGCTCCCACAGTAACAGCTGGGGAAGACGATACCTTAAGGATCTTGGCTGAAAATAGCTGCTGATACAATACGAACAGATCACGCATACCAAAATGATCATTATAGTAGTGTTCAAATGCAGCTGGATATGCCATAACACTTTCAACAGACCATTCAAAATCAGGCAAGATCTCAAGTTTTCGTTTTTCACTTGAAGAAATTTTTTGGTCTGGTGTTAGCACAGTAACAAGCGGAGGTATACTCAAAAACAAGACAAACAAGACAACAGTTATGATTGAAAAGAAACGATGCATGGCTGATAGGATCAAAACCTAAAATAAATAAAAGGATTATAGGAGCCAACTGCAAGTTGACCAACAGACATAAGAAGCAACAGACTCAGCCCAGCAACTTTACTTATGGAAACACATAATTCTACAGGGAATAGGCCTTGTCCACAATTACTTATCTTGCTTTTTAAAAAGGGGTAAATTGGCATGGATAATAAAATACCAGTAAAAAATGAAATTAAGAACACAGTATCAAGCTTCGTTACGATAACAGGATGCATGGAGAAGGCAGCCGCATTACCGTACATTGCAGCAAGATAATCACCAATTCCATCGAGTGTTTCAATACGGAAAAGAACCCAGGCATTTACCACGAGCAATACAACATAGCAGTGTTGAACACAATAAGGCATACGCCCCATAAATCGTCCAAACCATCCACGTTCCAGCACCAGAAAACAGCCATACAGCAATCCCCAAAGAATAAAATTCCAGCTTGCACCATGCCAGAGACCACAGAGAAGGAATACTATAAGTAGATTCAACGTTGTACGAACACTACCGCAACGATTTCCACCAAGCGGTATATAGAGATAATCACGGAACCAATTGGAAAGAGATATGTGCCACCTTCGCCAAAATTCCTGTATAGATCTGGAGATATAGGGATAGTTAAAGTTCTCTAAAAAGCGAAAACCAAACATTCTTCCCAGCCCAATAGCCATGTCGGAATAGCCGGAGAAGTCAAAGTAGATCTGTAAGGTGTAACAAAGAATTCCAAGCCATGCTGTTCCGGTGGACATAAACGAAGAATCCAGTGCAAAAACAGCATCAGCCATTGCCCCCATGGAATTTGCAATCAACACTTTTTTTGCAAGCCCAAACACAAATCGTTCAACACCGGATGCAAACAATTCAACACTATGCACCCTTCCCACAATTTGCTTTGCTACATCATGATAGCGAACAATAGGCCCTGCTATTAACTGTGGAAAGGAAGCAATATATAAACCAAGAGAAAATATATTCTTCTGCACGGAAGCAGTCTTTTTATAGACATCTACAATATACGAAATTGCCTGAAAGGTGAAAAAAGATATTCCAATAGGTAAGTGAGTTGGGGACGATTGGATGGCTGTAATATCAACTATTGCCAGGAGCGTATTTATATTATCAATCATAAATACTGCATATTTGAAAAAGAAAAGAACCCCAAGATTTGCAACAATCCCAAGAGTTAAATATATCTTCTGGTTCTGTGATCCGTTATTTAGATTTAACAGCAAGCCAAAAACATAATTAAGCCCTATGGAAAAAAGCATCACAAACACATAAAACTGTTCCCCCCAGGCATAAAAAAACAAGCTGGCCAACAGCAGCATAGTGTTGCGAAATTTCTTCCCAAACAGGTAATAGAGAACAATACTCAGCGGAAGAAATAAAAAAAGAAAGGTTATTGAACTAAAAATCATTCCAACTAACCAGGAAGCATTGGAATCTTGTGGAGAGCCACAAAAACAAATGAGTAGACAGACAATACAAATAGAGTTGTTAGCAGTAATTTATAGATTGCAGCCTGCATCAAATGACGGGAATGAAACAACAACACACAGAGCATAGGAACAATGGGGAACAGATAGCGTCCCTGAGTTTGAAAATCGACTGTCCATGAGTGATATAACGATGCGGCTACCAGAACTCCTGAGCCTCCCATAAAAATAAGTAACAATAGATTTCCAGAGATTCCGCCACGAAACAGGATAGAGAAACACAGTAATGCAAACAAAGCAGCAGCAACCGGTCGCACGGCATCATAATAGGTATCATACGCAACAGCAGTAAAATACCCGTACATACCAAATGCACTGCGATACATCTTTTCAGACCATCGATCCACAACAATGATTTCTTTCAGGGTTTCACCACGAGCCTTTCTGGATAAAAATGAATGCTGCTCTTCAAGAGGGGTTGAAGGTTTGTAGAGTGGTGTGGCCAGTTTTTCTCTAATCTGTTCAAGCCGTTCTGCTCTATCAAGTCCGTTCACTGCGTAATCTGCACCCACTCGTAGGCCGGTGAAGCTCATTGCCACAAGAATAACGATTAGTATGCGTTTTATGTACTGTTTTCGAACATCGCGCTCGATTTTGAATAATACCCTCCAAAGCAGATACCCCACCAAAAATGCAATAAAGAAAATATAGTTTTTCTTTAATAAAAAGAGCAATGAACAAAAACTGCCAAGAAAGAGAACAAGCAGAGGGCTTGCCTTTTTTGACTTATCCAGAAGAAATTTATTTAACAGAGAATCAGGAATGACAAGCTGGCAACTCACCATAAAGGAAACTGCAATGGCAAAGGCATCTGAATTACAATAACCAAAAACATACCATATCTGTGGAGAGATTAGGAGTGGAACTGCCATAAAGCGTGCGGCTTGATTTTTTAGCAAGTAGAGAAGGAGTCCTGCAAACAACAGCACGTTAAACATCCTAAGGGCATTTACCTTGGTCAACTTAAAATCTGACAAAACTTCTGCAAGTTTCCCTGTAAAAAAGTAGGAGACTTCACGGCTATTTAATCGAGACACCCCGTACACACTGTAAGTATGGTGTATTTCAGGATCATCAACCACAGGAGGCAGCCAATTTGTCTGATAATACTCCCCTCCATCGAGGTGGACATATTCATCAGGGTGAACATTTTCTTTACTTAAAAATGCCATTACAAGAATAAGAGAAAACACAGCTGCAAAAAAAAGTGGTACAAATTGTCTTTCGTCTCGGAAATTTTCTGTCAAATAGAAAAATAGCAATACAAATAAAAAGATACAAATAATTCTTAAAGAGACTACGGCAAAACCGTAATCGCTTTGAATCAGCTGTACCTGGAGTTCAAATTGCGGATCTTCTCCGGTGGAATGTGTTTCAAGACCTGCATCCGTACTGCTGGATTCAATATCATAAATCGGTTGCAGTATTGTAAAATCAGCTGGAGAGTGGAACTGTAATGGAAGTACGCCTCTCTGGGCAATAAGCATAGAATTCACTCGTGACGTGCCAACATATTGATGTGGATCAATACGTAATTTTACGACATTTGTTAAATCAGTCAGATAAAAACTATAGCTTTGCTTATCAGGATTAACACGCAACCTGACCATATTTTTTTCACTATACAACTCACCACTATCAACCCAGTATATCTTGAACCATGTCTTTTCTGAAACATTGATATCAAGCTCAACAAAAGCACGATTTTCAAAATAATTCAAGTATAACAGAGATAGTAGTACCCCGACAAATAATGAGAATTTCCATTTTAGTAAAAGTGTCATAGCCTAATCAAGTAGTCTTGTCTTAATTTTATACAGTTGTGCAAATTGAGATTCAAACCGTGTGGTAAACCAGAAAATAGGTCGCCCAAACAGATGAGATATACCAAAGACAAACAGACATCTAAAGCCGGCACCACCACGATTCATCCCCATGGGGATAACTCTGCTTAGAGTATAATATTTCCATACTCGACCGACATTACTTGAATGAAGATCAAAGCCTTTAGTCATTATTCTGTTAGTCATTACACATTATCCTTATTCGGGGTAACTATCCATGAGCCTGTTGATTTAATACCTTTTATCCCGATCTCTTCGTTAAATGAAAAATTTTATCCTCGGAATATCAACTATATGCCTGCGGTAAAATTTTCCATTTATCTCGACATCGAACCAAAATGCTATTAAATCAACGGACTCATTCATTGAGTCTGTCTCGCATATGGCGAAGAAATATTCGCAGTCGTAACAATGGACTGAATCGCAAAGCAAAAGCAGAACGATTCCACAGAGTGTTAGGGGCAAGTTTCTGTTCATTGGCCACTTTTTTACTTCCATGAAAATCATCAAGATGATGGGTATGTCTGATGGTACATATTTCCCGTGTTTTCGCAAAAGCCAGTTTGCTAACCAGCAAAAAATTAATCCACGGTTTATAGTCATCCAGTGAATAGCCAAGGAGTGCCGATGCCGCAGCATACGATTTTGCCGAATCAAACACACCTTGTTGCAAAGGAGCATAATTAACATCCTGTTCCTTTTCAGCACGCCCTATAGCATCATCAACCTGTCTAAAAATCAGCTCATACCCTCCATCATTTTTTAATCCATAACCATTTAATGTGGGATGTGGAGCACGGCAAGCCTCTTCAAAAAGATCCCGAGCATACAGAAGTGATGAAGCAGCAAAATCAAAATGATCCTTATCATAAATCAATCCTTCAATAGAATTGCCAGCTGTAGTTGGGAATGGGATACCACGAGTAACACCAAAGAGCAGGCCATGGCATGCAGGACAATCAGAACGATGTGAAATTGCCTCATGAAAAAATCGTTGAATAGTACCAAGCCATCCAATATCAACCAAGGCCACATCGGTATGATCAAAAAAACCAACATCTTCAAGGTAACGCATCAAGGCATCATTAGCAGGCCGAGTCTGACGTTTCACTTCATCCTGAAATGCATCGTCTGCAATCAGCTCTTTAAAACGAATAACATTTTCCTGTAAATAACCTTTATGCAAATGACTAAAAACGGTTTTTTCAGTTAACTCATGCCGATTCAAATGTAAAGCAAAGGGTTTGGGATCAAGGGAAAAAATTCTGCAAACATCAAGAAAATCAGAATTACCAGAAGGAAGAAATACAATATCTGCCTTTGTTTGGCTTAATCCTTTGTGGGCACAACTCGCCCCGGCCAGTGCCATACGGCTTACATAGAGATACTCTGTTTCAGGAAGATCTTTGCCGGGAAACAGATGGGGGATACTGTTTTCCCAATATTTCTTAAAGGTCCATCCTTCCCGTGAGAGGAAGAAAATTTTTCCGATATCAAGTTTCATACTCCGTTCAGCAACTTCTTGAACAAAGCTTCCAATCAGAGGGCCAAGAAAACTGTATCCCTCAATATACAGATCATCCCGTTCAACATTCTCATACTCAAGCGGTTGCATAAGTTGCTGTAATGCTCTGCCGCGCCAGAAAGGTCTTCCCAAACCATAGGCAACAAGACGCTTCATTATGGACTTGCGTCGTTTTTCTGAAGCATCATGCAATACGAGTGCCTGAATTCCAAATTCAAGGGGACGCAAACCATCAGAAACAGGGTTATCACCGACATGAAGCCAACGCTTCGGATCAATACTGTAGCGTTCTTGTACTAATGGAAAGGCATTACCAGAAGCCTTTGCAAGAAAACTATCCGCAGATGAGATTACATCATCAACCAGATCAAGAAAACCTGCATGTTCAACAAAGCGTTTTAAATATATGGCGGGAAGATAAATATCAGAGACTATTAGGATCTGCTTCCCTTGCGCACGAAGTTCACGCAACCAGTCAATAAATTTACCACGGGGAACCAACATGGAATTTTCCATGGCTACTTCATAATCAGCTATAGTATCAAAGAGTGCATCATTGGCGTCGGTTCCAAATACCTCAGCAAGCATTTCCTTCATATATTCTGGATAACAGGCTTCATGATCATCAAATTTCTTGCCAGTTTCCAGGCGATGATGTGCTTCAATGGTATCTCGCAGATGTTGTACCTGTTCCTGGTTCCAGTCAAAACCTTTACTTACAGCAAGATCAGCAATATACTTGGCAACAGGAAGCTTAACCATATCCGGATCATGAATACGACGAATAAGCAGTGTATCAAAGAGATCAAACGTGACTGTGTCGACTGTTTGAGCAATCTCTTTTCCTTTACGGATAAGCGCCGGGAGGGAATAATGTTTTGGGATATTCATCAACGCAGTATTTTTTTTCTAATCTTATAAGTTAATGCGGAATAAAAACTACCCCACGTTTCTTTGACACTGGGTTCCCGGCCACCTTCCATGGAAAGTCGAACATCATGCAATTCCTGCTGCAACTCAACAAGACGTTCGGAACCAGCTGCTACGCATCCCTGCAATTTTTCAGGTATTCGTTTAAGCATATACTTGCTGATAATGGTCATGTCCTGTTCTCTGCCGGTGATTGCAGCTTCTCCAAGG
>JAOZTO010000031.1:2277-12145 GCA_029942265.1 Desulfocapsa sp. | reverse complement strand
AAATAAACGAGAGCTAATATATGCAATATATCAGTACACGAGGCGGCATAGAATCCGTCCCTTTCACAGAAGCAGTCTTAATGGGACTAGCCACAGATGGCGGCCTAATCCTTCCAAGAACTATCCCTCGAATCGGCAGTGAAACCTTTGCTGAATGGAAAGATCTTTCCTATGTGGAACTTGCTTTTGAAGTTATGTCCCGTTTTATTGACGACATTCCTGAAGCAGATCTGCGTGAATTAATATCCTTATCATACGAAAAATTTAGCGCTAAAGAAATCACCCCCATCGTTCACCAGGATTCTCTGCATATTGTGGAGCTCTTCCATGGCCCGACGTTTGCCTTTAAAGATGTGGCCTTGCAATTTCTCGGTAATATCTTCGAGTATCTGTTGGAAAAGAATGACTCCATGATGAACATCATAGGAGCAACCTCTGGAGACACCGGTAGTGCTGCAATTTATGGGGTACGCGGCAAAGACCGCATCAACATTTTCATCCTGCACCCCCATGAACGTGTAAGCAAGGTTCAGGAAAAACAGATGACCACCGTGCTGGATGACAATGTGTTTAACATTGCAATACTTGGCACCTTTGACGATGCTCAAGCCATTGTTAAATCCATTTTTAACGATATTGATTTCAAAGAAGAACAGCATCTTGGCGCCATAAATTCCATCAACTGGGCAAGAGTTCTAGCACAAGTTGTCTATTATGTGCATGCCTGTTTGCATATATCAAGTCATGAAAATGATAAGGCCACAGATTTTTCTGTACCAACTGGAAATTTCGGAGATATTTTTGCAGGATATATTGCAAAGCGAATGCTTCCTGAAGGAACTATTCGTAAACTGTTTCTTGCCACCAATTCAAACGACATTTTAAGTCGCATGGTACAGTCCGGAGATTACTCTCTAAGTGAAGTTGTGGTCACATCAAGTCCATCCATGGACATTCAGTCTGCCTCCAACTTTGAACGCTACCTCTATTATCTGCTCGACGAAGAACCGGAACGAACTAAACAGGCCATGGCTCAATTTACTGAAACAGGAGAATTGGATCTCACTAATTTTCAGGATCAAATTCAACGAGACTTTATTGCAGAAAAAGTAACAGAAGAAGAAGTGTCTGCAACCATAGCCGATTTTCACAAAAAACATGGCTATATTATGGATCCTCACACAGCCATTGGTGTGCATTGCGCCTTAAAAAACCAGAGTAAAGGAATTCCGGTTTGCTGTCTTGCAACTGCTCACCCAGGAAAATTCGGGGATACAGTTGAAAAAGCCATTGGAACCTCCCTTAAACTGCCAGATTCCATCGAAGAACTAATGGACAGGGAATCTCGGTGTGAACTTATGGAGCCAGACAAAAATCTCATCAGAAATTTTGTCGAAAAACATGCCAAGCAGAGTTGAGGCATTGGATACTAAAACCAACCACCAACAGCAAGTGGAAGAATGTGTTAGTTTTTTGCGTAACACCCTTCCATTTTCACCTGAGATTGTAATACAACTTGGTACGGGTTTAGGTCATTTTGGAAACAAAATTGAAGCATCTTTCAGCATCCCCTATATCGACATTCCCCATTTTCCACAATCCACTGTGGACGGTCACAAAGGGAATTTGATTCTTGGCTTGATGGGGGAAAAAAAAGTAGCTATTCTTCAGGGAAGATTTCACTTTTACGAAGGATACTCCACAAAAGAAGTGGCTTTTCCAATTCGAGTACTTTCCCTTCTCGGAGCAAAAACCCTTATCCTCACGAATGCTGCTGGGGGACTGAATCCGCTTTTTCAACCAGGTTCCATCATGGTTCTACGGGATCACCTTAATTTTCTTGGTGAAAATCCACTACGAGGTCCCAATATTGATTCATGGGGACCTCGATTTCCCGATTTTTCCACTCCCTATCATCCCAAACTAATTAAAATTGCACTAGATAGTGCCAGTCGTTGTCATATCAAAAATGTCATCAGCGGCGTTTACGCCTGTATTCCTGGGCCAAGTCTTGAGACACCAGCCGAAACACGATGGTTGCGTGAATGTGGAGCAGACGCAGTGGGCATGTCTTCAATTCCTGAAAGTATTGTTGCCACACACGCTGGCATGGATGTTCTTGGCCTGTCTGTGGTCTCCAATGTGAATGACCCTGATAATTTTATGCCTATCCTACTTGATGATATTATTGCTACAGCTGAGGCCATGGCAATAAAACTTGAACAGTTGCTTGTCGATATTGTCAAACAAATCCCAGCGGTATAAACTCACGACTAAAACCTCGATAAAATTATGCAAAAGCTGCAAGCAGACCTTATACTTTCTGGCAACCACCTCCTTCCTGACTCTACACACAAAAATGTTGTCAACAGTGGTGCTATTGCGATAAAGGGCGACACCATCATTGCCATAGGAACACAAAAAAAACTCTTAGAAGCATACCAACCCGATCAGCATATCCATACAGAACATGGCCTGATAATGTCTGGCCTGATAAATACTCATACCCATGCAGCCATGGCCTGTTTTCGTGGTCTTGCCGATGATCTGCCCTTGATGACTTGGCTTGAGGAACATATTTTCCCCGTAGAATCCCGTTGGACACCAGACGCAGTATATCAATCAACCCTGCTTTCCCTTGCTGAAATGATTAAATCTGGAACCACCAGTTTCTGCGATATGTATCTCTTTACAAAAGAGGTTGCCCGTGCAACTGAAGAATCTGGGATGCGAGCGTGGCTCGGTGAAGTTTTCTATGATTTCCCTTCCCCCTGTTACGGCGCATCTGAAAATGGATTCGCATATGTAGATGAGCTTTTTGCACACTACAGAGACCATCCACTTATTTCTGTCACGGCAAATCCTCATTCTGTTTACACATGTTCACCTGATTTGCTGACACGACTTGGTACAGTCGCACAGGACAACGACGCACTCTACACAATTCATCTTTCAGAAAATGAAGCAGAAGTTGCCACATGCAAAGAACGATACAACTGTAGCCCGGTTGAACATTTGAAACAACTTGATCTCCTTGGTTCTAAAACAGTGGCCGCACATTGTGTAATGCTTGACGATAGAGAAATCAAACTACTGGCAAAACATAATGTTAAAGTATCGCATTGTCAGGAATCCAACATGAAACTTGCCTCCGGCACTGCACCAATAGTTAAAATGCTGGAAGCAGGTATCACGGTTGGAATTGGTACTGACGGTGCAGCATCTAATAATGATGTGGATATGTTTGGAGAGATGAATACTGTGGCCATAACCCATAAAGTTGCCAGAATGGATTCCACAGCAATGAACGCTGAACAGACACTTTACGCCGCAACACTTGCTGGTGCTAAAGTACTCAATGCTGAAAAACAGACAGGTTCACTTGAAATCGGGAAAAAAGCTGATATCATTGTTCTTAACATGAACCAGCCGCACCTCACCCCCATGTATAATCTTCCTTCGCATTTGGTGTATGCCGCACGGGGCGCTGATGTTGTTCATTCCATCATTAATGGTCGTGTTGTAATGAAGGATAGAATCTTAACAACGCTGAATGAACCTGAAATCCTAGCACGAATGCGTGAAATTGGACAAAATGTCACCAACCATGGAAAGGATTGACATTCTGCCAATACTGCTCTACAATTTGAAAAGTACTTGTAATACGGATTGTTCGTAGATAAATTTATTGTAATAGCTTTTTTCTTATATGAGGTATTAATATGTTTGGACTTGGTATGCCTGAACTGATTGTGATTCTTGTCATCATTGTCATTATTTTTGGCGCAGGTAAACTTCCAGAAATTGGTTCTGGAATTGGTAAAGGCATTAAGAATTTCAAAGATGCCACAAAAAAAGAAGATGCAAAAAAAATTGACGAAGAGACCAAGGGCGATTCACAAACCTGAATTTTTATGAAGTAGCAAGAGTTTATCCCCCTTTTTCTCAAAAAAAAACTGGAGTAAGCCATGTTTGGACTTGGAACCCCTGAGTTAATAGTAATTCTAGGTATTGCAGTACTTGTTTTCGGTGGAAAAAAACTTCCTGAAATCGGATCTGGCCTAGGAAAAGCGATCTCATCTTTTAAAAATGGTATCAGCGATATCGAAGAGGGTGGGAAGAACATCCTGGAAGATGTGCCAGGTGTCAAAGAAGTTGCTGCCGTAAAAGACAAGGTTGATGCTGTAAAGAATATCGGAAAGATTCTAAAATAAGCGCAGGCATATATTTGATATTTCGAGCATTATTTTTTGACAATTCTGAAGAGTTTGGACGAAAGGGCATTCTCGGACAGCCTCTTAGCGCCCGATATTTGGTATAATACTGAACTGTAACTGTTCGGATGTGCTCCTGTTTCAGGAAATGGTGTGCAGAAGAGAATTTCAATCTTGTACTTGGAGGATTTCTTATGATTACAGAGCTTGAAAGATGCGAGCAGCAAGCAAAAGAGCTTCCGTTACAGGAACGTGCAATATTGATCAGTCGATTGGTTACAGGTATGGATGAACTTGACGAACAGGAGCTTGAACGGCTTTGGTTGGCAGAATCATCAAGGCGTTTTGAAGAATATAAATCAGGTAAGATTCAGGCCAAGTCAGGTGAAGATGTCTTTCGTGATGTTCGAACAAAGTTAGAAGCACTGTGACGCTACGTTTTCTGAATGCAGCGGAGGCGGAACTGTTTGAGGCTGCGGCTTACTATGAACTGCAGGTTCAGCATCTCGGAGAAAATTTTCTTTCAATAATAGAGGAAGCAGTAGGTGAAATAGTCGAATCACCAAAGATGTACCCCGAAATCGAGAATGGAATACGCAGAAGGCTGGTACGTCGATTTCCGTATTCGGTTTTATACGGTCTCCATAACGCTGAAATCGTTATCGTGGCGATTATGCACCAGAAGCAAAAACCGAGGTATTGGTTGGAACGTTTATCGTAATCCTGGTGCCTTACTTGGTTAAAGTGGAAAAGATGAATCACCGACCACGCCCAGAGGACGTGGTTTGAAGAAGCTCCCTCGAGGGGAACGGAAATTCGATCGTTATGCTTCACTTTTAAAAATACCATTTCGGATAAAATTTCAAAACCGAATGTATACAATAGAATTTGTGTAACTATCCAGCCAGCACCTGATAATTGGCATAATACTGAACTGCATCATACTAGTTACCACGAGATTTAATAAAAATAATTATAGCTATCTGGGTTAATAATAAGGTTACCGGGAAAGATATCTTCTCCGGCTGCTGTTAATATCCCACCCCCCCTCAAGAATAACGAATCAGCTCAACGCACTATCACGATTTCGTTGCACAACAGAAACCAGTTCCTGTTCTTTTTTCCAGTCTGGAAATAGAATATTCAACAAATCTATACCTTCCTTTTCCTTCTCTCCAAGCGATCTTCGCATTGCCATGATCTGCATTTCATGCTGTTGTACGGCCACCATCTGCCTAAGAAAAAGCTGTGCATCACCAGATTCAATTTTATCTCCCTTCAAAGCAAATTTCACCTCCTGCATAGGACGTACTTTGCCATCTTCTGTGAGAAAAATACCAGTGGCAGCCACCTTACCCATTGAATTATTACCACTGTCTTTTAGTTGAAAACTGTTTGTATCATGACTGAGACAGATAGCCCCAACTCCAGCCTCTGCAAGAGTGAGCAGTTTCTCTTCTCCATTATCTCCAGGAGTCCAAATACGCAGTTTTGCAAAAACAGGATCATTTTCATCTATCCAGCCATTCCCGTCAGCATCATGTACTGCAAGCTCTGAAAAACCGTGGCCAGTTGCAGGGCCAAACAGTTCCTGTCCATTATTAATTTTCTTATCATTATTCAGATCCAGTGCCAGGAACCCTGTGCCGGGTCTAAGCGAATTGAGGGTATCCATTTTTCCATCACTATTGATATCAAACTGAAACATTTTGTTTGCAAGAGTCCGTAAATCACAGTCAAAATTAAGAATCAGAGGATCCATAAAAACCCCGGCAGCACCTTTCCATGCAAGGCTTTCCTGAACAAATGACTCCCGCTCCATAGTCAGATTTAGTGAAAAATCAATTTCACGGCCATCGGCTAACTGTACCGATCCTTTCGAGTGTACAGACACCCGTTCATACTCATAGTGAGTTGATTGGGCTACAAAAGAAAAAGCAAGTTGCTGCCCAGGTGAATTTAACGGTTCAGTGGAAAGAATCCTTTCGTCTCCTACCATTTCACTTGTTGAATTTATACGCACTTGCTGCCCACTTATCTCAGATGTCATTCTTTCCACAACCTGCTCTGCCGTACTTGTGTAACTTTTTTCTCCTTCAAGGCAGCGTACCGTACTCACAGAACAAAGCTCCTGTCCCTGTCTGTTTTCCTCTGTTTTTTGCAAGGCAAAGCCAGGCACCCCCGGTAGACGTAAACGAAATTCTGTCTCCTCTGCCCCCTCTCCTCTGTTAAACTGTCCAAACTTCCCTGTCACATCCTTGTGTTCTGCTGACGCATCCATGCTAATCTGTGAAGTGTTAATTCTCATACCACTCCTCCTGCGTCGTTTTACCTGTTTTGACCAATGGCCGTTTCCTTTTCCGGACACTCCAGAAAAGAGTCTTAACTGTTCATATCGGCATGTTTATTAAATTGCACTACCAGATAATCACTACACACCTAACCTTGATGGATTCGTAAAAACTCTTCATCTTCTTCGTTACTGCAAATTTCGTATCATTTCAACGTACTCTAGTACGCCGAAATGATACGAAATTTCCGTGCCTCGAATATGAAGTTTTTCGAAGTCTGCGCTTATCTACAAATCCATCCAAAATTCAGACTTTTTACGAGTCTGTCAACCTTTACCCTTCCCCCTTTAGTCTTTAGTCTTTAGTCTTGACAAAACAGCTACTGCGCTGTATACACAGGGTTTCCATATTCTTTTTCATATTTTTCTTAATTAGGTAGTTTGCTTACGTCCAGTACAACCTCTTTTAATTACATTAGAGAAAAAGAACCGCTTTATTTAATTATCTTTCCCCTGTTGTTTTCTAATCGACAGGTACCTAATAACAAAGACCTTGCAAACAGCAAGTGTCAGCAACAACACCTTTTATAAGTTCTTCTCAAAAAACATGACGAGAATTTACAAGGTACTACTCAGGAGTACACATGTGTCGTCTAGCCCTGAAAACAGCAATTGAACCCTTCTCGCCATATGAAGTGCTTCAAGGAATGGAGGCCATGCAGGAAGGATACGATGGCTCTGGTCTTGGTCTTCTTCTGCGTGGACTTGAATTTGAGGACTTTAAGTACAAATCACAGTACCCAATCCTTTCAGGCATTGCCCATACTGAAAGAGCATGGCATCGCCTCAATAGTTTTATGGAAAAACGTGGCTTTGAGATTAAGTACGACCATGAATTCGAAACTCGTCCTGAACTCATTGAAGCCACTGATCGTTATCGTTATTTTATTCGTGCATACAAAATGCCCGCATCCTTAAGTGCTAAATCACAGGAAGAAATTGAAAACACCTTAATGCTCACCCGTTTAGCGCTTCGTAAAAATGGCGAAGCTCACAACAATGACCTAACCGCATTTTCCTTCTGGCCAGATGTTGCGACAATCAAAGAGGTGGGTTGGCCACTCGAAATAGGCGATGCACTCGGCCTATCTGATAACCGAATCAAATCACGAGTGTGCATGGCTCAGGGACGACAAAACACCAACTACGGAATCAACCTGTATGCCTGCCACCCCTTCTTTCTTCAGGGCATTTCAACCATGACCAACGGAGAGAACACTGCATTTGTTCCCATCCGTGATTGGTTGCTGGGTAAACATTTCCCGGGATACACCGGATACCAGAGTGATTCTGAAACTTTTACTCATATTCTTCATTACACTTTAAGACACCTAAAACTCCCCCTGCAAGCTTACAAGCATATCATTACACCACTTCGAGGGACGGAGCTGACAAACCATCCACAGGGAGAATTTTTAAAAGGATTGCGTGATTCCTGTCGCCGTCTCATTATTGATGGTCCCAATGCTATCATCGGCAGTCTTCCTGATGAAACCTGTATGCTGGTTATGGATCAGAAAAAATTGCGCCCTGCAACCGTCGGAGGACGGCCAGGTGTCTGGGCAATAGCCTCAGAAATGTGCGGCGTTGATGCCATGATAACAGACCGTGATCCATCACTTGATTTCCAACCCATGCGCGAACACACAGTTATCGTACCACCAGAAAGAAAGGAACTAACAATATGGTCTCAACACGATCCGTATCCGTTGGGCCAGGCAGCTTAAGCTACACTGACCTGTCCTGGATAATCCAACACCGAGAAGACAGATGTACTCTTTGCGGTCACTGCACTGCAGTGTGTCCAAAGGGATCGATCTACCTCGCCTATAGACGTCAAAGAATGCCAAAGCTCGACGTTCTCAAAAAGAAGCGTGGTAATGAGTATCGGACATTTGTAGGTATTCGTCAAAAAAAGAGTATGGAACACGCCTGTATCGGATGTTCCATGTGTTCTCTTGTCTGCCCTAACGAGGCGATCATTCCTGTATCCAATACCAACGAACATCGAACACTCTTCTTCAACAATCAGAAGGGTGAACCAATGAAGCGTGGCGGTCGTCGCAATAAAGTTGGCCCAACACTCCTTGACAAAATAATGTTCAACCGTATTTCGATGCTCACTGATCCAGCACTAGATGCTGGACGCCATGAGTTCAATGTTACCACGACCCTTGGCCGTACCCTTGATCCTGTGGATTTCTTAAAACGCACTCGCGAAGGCGGCTGGATTCCACCCACACGGGAAATTTTTCCCTTTGTGATCGGCTCTATGTCTTTTGGTGCGCTGTCTCCAAATATGTGGCTTGGTCTGCTTCAGGGTGTTGCTTATTGTAATGAGGTTTTGGGTATTCCAGTTGTGATGTGTACAGGTGAAGGCGGTTGCCCACCATGGGTTCTTAGAAGCCCATACCTTAAATATATCGTTCTACAAATTGCGTCCGGTTATTTTGGGTGGGATGAAATTATTCGTGCAATTCCTGAAATGCAGTGTGATCCGGCTGCTATTGAAATCAAATATGGACAGGGCGCAAAGCCTGGCGATGGTGGACTGCTTATGTGGTATAAAGTGTCCAAAATGATTGCCCGCCTGCGTGGTGTTCCCGAAGGTGTCGATCTTCCATCACCTCCCGTGCATCAAACCTTGTATTCCATCGAAGAATCAGTAATGAAGATGATGCAGACTCTGTCCACCGCTTTTGGGCATAAGGTTCCAATCTATCCAAAAATTTCAGCATCAACAAGTGCAAAAGCTGTCTTAAACAACCTTGTTCGTAATCCCTATGCAGGTGGTTTGTTGATCGATGGTATTGATGGTGGAACCGGTGCAGCCTATAACGTATCCATGGATGCAACCGGACACCCAATTGCATCAAATGTTCGTGAATGCTATCTGGATCTGGTTGCGCAGGGTAAACAGAATGAAATCCCTATTTTTGCAGCAGGTGGGATTGGTAAAAACGGCAACGTAACCCAAAACGGCATGGCACTTATCATGCTCGGTGCATCCGGCGTTCATATTGGTAAATATATCATGCAGTCTGTGGCCGGTTGTCTTGGTAATGAGAAAAACCGCTGTAACGTATGCAACATAGGTATCTGTCCTAAAGGAATTACAAGCCAAAACCCCAAACTGTATCGCCGCCTTGATCCCGATATGGTGGCTGAACGTGTTGGAGATGTCTTCATGTCCATTCGCACAGAGATGAAGAAGATCATGGCTCCTCTTGGACGATCCCAATCTCTGCCGGTTGGTATGTCTGATGCCCTTGGTATTGGTGAAAAAGATGCCGCAGACAGGCTG
>JAOZTO010000031.1:0-2177 GCA_029942265.1 Desulfocapsa sp. | reverse complement strand
GCATCAGATGATGTTGGATATCTGAATATTGGAGCCGAAATAACAGTACTTGGTGATGCCACCAATGGTGTTTGTAATGCCATGGCCAACGGTAAAGTCTTTATCAAAGGATCCATTGGTGCCCGCGGACTGAGTATGACAAAATGGAACCCTGACTACGAGAAACCGGAACTCTGGGTTCTTGGTTCAGCAGGTGATTCATTTGCGGAATTCAATTGTGGTGGTGTTGCTGTAATTTGTGGAATTAATGCAAAGTCTCCCAACAATGTTACCGGCTATCGTCCCTGTGTCGGTATGGTTGGAGGCACTATTTTTTATCGTGGTAAAACAGATGATTCCTATTCCAGAGTAAATGCTCGTCTCGACGCACCAACTGATATGCAATGGCAGTGGCTTACGGACAATATGCCTGAATATCTCGCCAAAATTTCCCGTGATGATCTTAGTGATTCGCTTTTAATCCGTGATGAATGGTACGTTTTTAATGCTATTTCCCCACAAGAAAAGGCACTTGTATCTGCTGCCCCCATGTCCATGACAGAATTTCGTAACAAACACTGGAACCACGCATTTGGTGGTGGCGATCCTCTCCGGGACCTTGCACCAGAACTTGATCGTAGTCATATAAGTACAGTTCCAACGGGAAGCATGAGACGAAAAAAACCTTTCTGGTTAAACCGGGAATCAGCTGCACCATGTACTTATTACTGTCCCGTACATATCCCCACCGTTGACCGTTTACATCTCATCCGTGAAGGCAGGATCGATGAGGCATATAAAATGTTATTGGAATACAGCCCATTACCAGCATCTGTCTGTGGCGCTGTATGCCCAAACCTCTGCATGGAGAATTGCTCTCGGCAGGGTGTTGATGATCCCATTGAAGTTCAGGTTCTTGGCCGTGCAGTAGCTGGCGCAAAATCTCCTGAAGTTGCTCCGTCCCTTGGTAAAAAAGTAGCCATAATTGGTGGTGGCCCAGCTGGTATGAATGCAGCATGGCAACTCGCTCATGCTGGCATAGACGCACATATTTTTGAGAAAGACAGTTTTATTGGTGGCAAACTTGCTCAGGTTATCCCTTGGGAACGACTATCCAAGGTTACCTGGGATTTAGAAGTTAAGCGATTCCTTGAAACCCCTAATATCCATACAACTCTCAATGTGGATATGAACAAGCATGTGTTTGCTAAACTTCAAGGTGATTTTGATTATGTTATCATCGCTGTAGGAACGCATAAACCACGCACAATTCCATTTCCTGGACATGAGATGGTTATCCCCGCTCTTGATTTTTTAAAGAAAGCAAAAGGTCCTGCCCCAGACACAGTTGGTAAAGAAGTTGTTGTTATCGGTGGTGGAAATGTTGGTTGTGACGTTGCCTGTGAAGCTTATCGCCTCGGAGCAAAAAAAGTAACACTCGTTGACATACAAAAACCTCTGGCATTTGGTAAGGAAAAAGAAGCCGCCGAAGCACTTGGTTCAACGTTTCGCTGGCCTGTTATGACAAAAGAAGTCACCTCCCAGGGTCTTATCATGGATACGGGCGAAATGATTCCTGCCCAAACTGTTATCATCTCGATTGGAGACGTGCCCAAACTGGATTTTCTTCCCGATTCTGTTGAGACGCTCACCATTGGTGGTGCTGCATGGTTAAAAACAGATGAGGCACACCTCACAAGCGATACCACGGTTTTTGCAATCGGTGATGTCGAAAAACCAGGTCTTGCCACTAATGCTCTTGGTGCCGGAAAAACTGCTGCAGAATTTATTATCGCCAAGATCAAGAACGAAGTTTGGAAACCATTCACCAAGAAAGTTATCACCCAAAACGCCCTCACTATTACACACTACACTCCTGACATTGATCACGATCATTCTCAGGGTGATTCAGCAGACCGATGCCTTTCCTGTGCATCGTGTCGAGACTGCCATCTCTGTGAAACTATTTGCCCAGAAGGTGCCATCACACGCCAAGAAATTGAATATGCACACACTAATGGATACGAATCTGGTTTAGGTGCTTCCTACGAGTATGTGTCTGATGATAACAAATGTATCGCCTGCGGTTTTTGCGCTGATACCTGTCCGTGTGGTATATGGACATTGAAAGATTTTTAGGTTACATTTCATTAACCACAAGAAAATATTCATCGAGTGTAAATATTCGGCTAGCCCCC
>JAOZTO010000030.1 GCA_029942265.1 Desulfocapsa sp. | reverse complement strand
CCCAAATGGTGTGAAAATCATTCAAAAACAGATTGAAACCGCTACACAATCGGAGGAAGGTGGCTTTGTATTTTATTCCTGGAATAAAATTGGTGAAACTACTGCTTCTCCCAAAATGTCATATGTCATTTATATTCCTAAATGGGAATGGGTTATTGGTGCAGGTGCTTATCTTGACACAGTTGAAGGAGTTGTTGCTGAAAAAAAAGCTGATTTAAAAGATGAATTTATCGCAAAACTCAAGCAACTTTTTGTGGTATTTTTACTTTTGTTTGTTGGTATTTCCTTGTGGGCCAGACAGATCGCAGGTCAGATAGAAAAAAATTCTAATGCATTTAATATCTTTTTTAAGAAAGCGGTATCTGATGCAGTTTATATTGATATAGATAGATTGCATTATGCTGAATTTCAACAGATTGCACTAGCTGCCAATGCAATGATCAAAGAGCGAAAGTTCTTGCAGGACTCTTTGATTGAAAGTGAAAAACGTTATAGGAGTATGTTTCAGGACAGTCGATCCATCATGATGCTCGTTGATTCAAGTTCTAAAGATATTATTGATGCAAATCCAGCTGCGTGTGAATTTTATGGATATTCATTGGAAACCCTTCGCACAATGAAAATAAGTGACATTAATATATTGTCGATGGAAGAAATTACACGGCAGATGGAACGAATTAAGAAGAATACAAAATATCATAACGTCTTTCAGCACAGGCTTGCAAGTGGTGAAATTCGAGATGTGGATGTGTACTCAAGTCCGATTGTTGTCGGTGAAAAAACTGCGCTATTTTCAATAATCTACGATATTACCCAGAAAAAACTGGTTGAAAATGCCTTGAAAAACAGTGAGAACAATCTTGCCCTAGTGCAAAAGATTGCCTCTGTGGGGAGTTGGACATGGGATGTTGTTCGGGATGAGAATTCTTGGTCTGATGAAGCTCTTAGGATATGTGGAATGGCTAAAGAGAACCATTCTGTAAAATATGAGTTTTTTTTAACAATGATACATCCTGATGATTTGGAACGTATTAAGAAGTCTATGGAGACTGCTTTAACTACAAGGGAAAATTATAGTGAAGAATATCGAATAATTCGTCCCAATGGCGTCATTGTAAATATCTTTGAACAGGGCATCGTCGTGTGTGATGATAATAATACAATTCTGAAATTACAGGGGACGATGCAGGATGTAACTGAAAAAAAGAAACTCGAAGCGGAACTTTTACAGGCACAAAAAATGGAGGCTATAGGCACTCTAGCTGGTGGTATTGCTCATGATTTCAATAATATTCTTTCGGCAATTTTGGGCTACTCGGAAATTGCTAAAGCGGATCTTCCTAAGGATAGCCAGGCAGTAGAAAATATTGGGCAGGTGATTTTAGCTGGGAAACGTGCCGCAAAACTTGTCAGGCAAATTTTGGCGTTTAGCAGAAAAACGGATCAAAAGCAACAAGCGATCCGTATTGACATTATAGTTAAGGAAGCGTTAAAAATGCTTCGATCCTCTTTACCGGTAACTGTCAAAATGGAGGAAAAAATCAGTATAGAAACTGCTATGGTTCTTGTTAACCCAACCAGTGTCCATCAGATTGTGATGAATCTTTGTACCAATGCCCTACATGCTATAGAAGATGAAAAAGGTACCCTCAGCGTGGAACTGTTTCAACGCCATATTGCAGAGGAACAGATGCCAGAAGATTTGGTGGGAAATGCAGGATCATATGTTACCCTTGCAGTAAAAGATTCAGGGCAGGGAATGACCCCTAAAATTGTTGAACGAATTTTTGATCCTTATTATACCACAAAAGAAATCGGAAGGGGGACTGGTCTTGGGCTCTCCGTGATTCATGGTATAGTTGCGGAGTGTAATGGGTTTGTAGAAGTCGATAGCATCCCAGGTATTGGAAGCACATTTTTTGTCAATTTTCCGGCCATGGAAGATGATGAAGAAGCGGTAACCATAGATGCACCTGTGGAAAAACCCTCTTTGGGCAATGAGACGATCTTACTTGTTGATGATGAATTGCTAATTGTTGAGATGAATACAACGATGCTTGAACGTGCTGGATACGTGGTTGTGGCTAATACGGATAGCCGTACAGCTTTTGAGCAATTTAAGGCAAACCCGAAGGCTTTTGATCTTGTTATTACGGATCAAACCATGCCCGGAATGACCGGTGCGGAAATGGCACAGGCTATGATTGCTATTCGTTCTGACATTCCCATTATACTGTGTACCGGCTATAGCGCTGTATTTTCAGAGGAAGATGCATTTAGGATCGGTATTAAGCGATATGAACAAAAACCGGTTTCAAAAAACACACTTATCGCTATGGTGCGTGATGTACTTGATGCTTGAGGCTGAGGCTATTGCTATCTTACGTGTAGCCATGCAACCTAACCTAGGACGTAGGAACGTAGGAGCCCAGTCTCTTGGGCGATAACATATGTTGTCGTGCCTAAAATCGCCCTGAAGACAGGGCTCCTACAACACCTACCTTCGAGGCCAATGAGTAGGAAATAGGAGACGGCAGAGTATTAAAATATAGACAATAGTCTCTGTTCGTTGGTACCGTTGCTCCTATGATTCCTTCTGTTTATTCTGAGCTTTAGCATACGCAGTCGCAGCGCATTCATTTTTTCCAAGATCAAGTTCTTCTTGTTTATCGATATCGTACTGTTCCATATTACCATTAGCCAAGCGAATAAGTGCATATTCCGGAGGCTGATCACGCATATTACCCTTAATATACTCAATAAAATCTTTTTCCTCGGTGATGGAAAACACTTCTGCATTACGTTTTTTTACTTCTCCAAATGGCATACAGAAAATAAGGTTTGTGTCAGCCTCAGACCAGTCCATATAATGCCCTGGAAGTACAATTAATGACTCATCAAGTTTTGCAACTTTCTTTATGGTATTAAAGAGTAGTACTGCCCATTGATCAACTTGTCCACCAAGATCAGGCCGTCCGATTGACTGGATTAGCACTGTATCTCCTGAAATCATATACGTGTTGTCTATAATAAAAGTCAATGAACCGGGGGTGTGTCCAGGAGTAAACAACACTTTAACATCAGGCCCACCGTTACTGAAGCTATGGATTTCATTGTCTGTTACCGACTTGTTTCCGGCCTGTGTACCTTCAAAATCAATGCCACCAAAGAAATCAGCACCAGTCTCTTCTGCAATCTGTCGTGATCCTGCGATGTAATCAGCTTGGAGATGAGTTTCGAAAGTTTTAATAATGCTGCAGTTTTTCTTTTTTGCAAAATCCAGATAAAATTCCACGTTACGGCTTGGATCAAAGAGCATCATCTCACCATTTGAACAGAGACCGTAGCTACAAGATGCCTTACCAGGACGGATAAATTGATACAGGCTGTAATTGTCACCGTCATGTACTGTTTTTGCAACCAGGAGATTACCCCATGTTTTGATGCCACCTGTGAGGTAACGCACATCCTCAAAGCCATGTTTAACAAGAATTTCGCCCACATATTTCGCAGAACCTTCCTTGGCACAGACAATACGAATCGGACGCCCTTTGGGAACCTTGGCAACACTTTCCTCTTCTATTTCCATAAAGTCATAGTAGGAGATATTAATCATATCAAAAGAGTATGGTGCTTCCACCTTGAAACGACCAAAATCCTTATCGTTGCGAACATCTAAAACCAGGATATCTTCTTTATCTGTAAGCCATTGAAAAAGATCCTTTGCTTCGTATGCTGAAAGTGTCATGGGAGTATTCCTTTTATTAAGTGTTTTACGTACCTTTCAAATTGTATTCAATTTCAATGAATCAATTCATTGAAATAGGTAATTGACGGGTAGTCAGGAGAAAAAACGACGCCATTTTTTGAACTTGGCCGAGCCACAAAGACAAGAAAACCCATACCGTACTGGTTGGCGGAATGCAGTACCTTAGCAGTATCATCAGCAAGCAGTGTCCGTTGTTTGTCGTACTGAAGGTGATCCTCAAGTTTCTGCCAAAATTCGGGCTGTTCTTTTGCACAGCCGATTTCTTCAGCGCAGACAATACTGTCAAAGTGATGTGCAATCCCTGTCTTGTGCATTTTGATGTTAAGTGTTTTGGGGTGAGCATTGGTTACCAAACACACATGTTTATTGATACTTTTGACATATTCCAAGAAAGTAATAACATATGGATGTATTTTGATCAAATGATCAATGTCACATTTCATTTGTGGTATATTGAGTCCGAGTTGTTCAGACCAATAATCAAGGTCGCACCATTGCAGGGTACTTTCCACTTTACGATAACGTTCCATGAGTGCTGTTTTAGCATCTTTTGGCGAAAGTTTATGCGTCCTTGCAAATATTTGTGGAACGTATTCTTCCCAGAAATGGTCATCAAAGTATTTATCCAGCAATGTACCATCCATATCAAGCAGGATAGTGTCAATTTCTGACCATGAAAAATTAGGAGGAGTCTGTGGGCATGGCATAGGCAGTCTCGTTGGTTAATGTGTCAGATGGTTTAGTTCAGTTATTCGCTTCTGCAACATAGTAAACAACCGTTCGGGAGAATCAAAGACTGCTGGAATGATGAGTCTTCCATCGGGAGTCAGGCGCCGTGCAGGTTTATTTCTTTGTTTGCTCCCTTTTTGCAGATAGAGAAGAATTTTTGCAGGATCTAGTGGAGTATTGTCAGTAAAGGTGAACACAAAGGAATCTTTTCCTTTTTCAAGTTTAGACACTCCAATTTCGGCCAGTTCCTTTTTGAGAGCCACAATCTTAAAAAGATTGATGGTTTCTTTGGGGATTTTTCCGTAACGGTCACCAAGTTCTTCCATCAGATCATCATAGAGTTTAGGCGTTGCAGTTGAGAGTGCTGAAATTCTGCGATATGCCATATAACGCTGACTTATATCCTGGATGTAATGCTCTGGAATGTATGCTGAGAGTTGAAGGTTGATTTCAGTTTCAGGGAGATCCACAGCTGGTATTTCGCCATCATTTGTAGCAACACGAGCTTTCATATCTGCAACAGTTTGCTGGAGGAGATCAAGATACAGATCATAGCCGATGGCCGCAATATGGCCAGACTGTGATACCCCAAGTAGATTTCCGCCGCCACGAATCTGTAGATCACTCATGGCAAGTTTGAATCCGCCGCCGAGTTCATTGCATTCCATAAGCGCACGCAGGCGATCTTTGGAATCTTTACTAAGACTGTCAAGGGATGGTACCAGTAAATACGCAAATGCCTGCGCCGAGGATCTTCCAACACGACCCCGTAGCTGATAAATACCGGCAAGACCTAGTGCATCTGCACGATTAATGATAATTGTGTTGGCCGATGGTATATCAAGCCCTGATTCAATGATGGTTGTGGAAATCAGAACATCAATTTCCCGGTTTACAAATTGTACCATGATCCCTTCAAGTTCTTTGCCGCTCATCTGTCCATGGGCCACTGCAATTCGTGCTTCAGGGACGAGATTTTGGATGGTAGCCGCCATCTTATAAATAGATTTAACCCGGTTGTGGACAAAGAATATCTGGCCTTTTCGTCGCATCTCTTTGAGGATAGCCTCTTTTATTACGAGATCATCGTAGCGAGCAACAAATGTTTTTACCGGTCTGCGATGTTCTGGAGGGCTTGAAATAACAGAGAGATCGCGGATGGATAGCAGAGACATCTGCAATGTTCTTGGGATGGGAGTTGCTGTGAGTGTAAGAATATCAACTTCAGATTTTATCTGTTTGATTTTTTCTTTATGACTAACTCCAAAGCGATGCTCCTCATCAATAATGAGCAAACCAAGATTTTTGTACTGTATATCCTTTGAAAGGAGCCGATGTGTTCCAATGATGATGTCAATGTTTCCATTGGCCAGATTTTTTACTATTTCTTTTTGCTGGGCAGGACTACGAAAGCGGTTGATACATTCAGTGGTTACTGGAAACCCCTGCATTCGTTCTCTAAACGTTTTTAAATGCTGTTCTGCAAGTACTGTTGTGGGAACGAGAATCGCCACCTGAAGTCCATCCTCAACAACCTTAAAAGCTGCACGAATTGCAACTTCAGTCTTGCCATAGCCCACATCTCCACAAACGAGTCGATCCATTGGTTTATCTGACGTGAGATCTTCAATCACATCCGTAATGGCTTTGTCTTGCCCTATTGTTTCATCATAAGGGAATGATTCTTCAAGTTCGTGAAACAGTTCGCCTGGTGCAGAAAATCGTCTTCCCTGACGTAGCTCACGACGAGCATAAATTTCAAGGAGTTCTTCCGCTACCTTCCACACTTCTTCTTTGACTTTGTTCTTGGTCGCGCGCCATGATCCGGTGCCAAGTTTGTCGGTGCGTGGTGCTTTGTCTGAGAGTCCTTCATAATGGCTGATAAGGTTGAGTCGATCAACAGGGAGATAGAGTTTATCGCCATCTCTGTATTCGAGCAGCATATAGTCATTTAGAACATTCTGCATGGTGAGTGTTACTATACCAAGATATTGTCCGAGACCATGGTCACGATGCACAACAATATCACCATGATGAAGCTCTGAAAACTTGATCGACTCCTCATGTTTTTTTTCTGTCTTTCGCCGTTTTCCAATACGCATTTCCCCAAATAGCTCGCTTTCAGAAAGAAAGTGAATGGCAGGACTTGTTGTTGAAAAACCAGTGGTTATCGGGTGGTCACAAAGATAGAGAATGTCTGGGTTGAGGGAATGTGGAAAACTGTTGAACGTAATGGGAGTTTCCAGGAGTTCAGGTGTATGCTGATGTTTTTCGAGGAGTTCGGCAAGTGTTTTTGTCTGTCGAGGGGAACGACAACAGAGTATGACAGGTTCGCCAAGGTTCTGCCAGAGAGTTATCTGATCCGAGAGTGGTGCAATAAGACCACGTTGTTTTCGTTGTACGCTGATTTCCTGTTTGAGCACTTGGTGGTTTGTGCTACTTAGCGAGTGAACCTGTTGTGAATCACTAAATGATGTACAGAGGATTTCAGCAAATGCCGCCATGTATTTTTCTGTTTCAGCCGTTGGGATGAAAATTTGTTCTGGCTCTAAGGCTGGTGTTTCAGTGCTTTTGGCTTCTTCAAAGTTAGTACTGATCCTTTCCTGAACCATACTCCGTGCCTGTTTTTCCATTTCGGGGGCGAAATGAATCAGACAGGTGTTTTTTGGTAAAAAATCATACAAGGTGCTGCTCTGTTTCTTTCCTGGATAAAAAAGAGGGAGGAAAAATTCCATACCGGCAAAGCGTAACCCATCTGCAATACGGCTGCGAAGTCGTGTGCTTTCGTCAGTGTTCCAGTTATGTTGCTTGGCAGCTGTGTCAAATCCCGCCAGAATTTCTTTCATTTGGGTTCCTGCAACAGTGGGCGCACATATATCACTAGCAGGAAGGATAATAGCCTCATCAAGATTTGACACAGAGCGTTGGCTGATAGGATTAAATCCCCTTAGCGATTCAATGGTATCGCCAAAAAAATCAAGCCGAAGCGGTGTCTTATGTACTGTTTTTCCAGTGAGGAAAGAAGGTGGAAAAATATCAACTATGCCACCTCTAACCGAATAATCCCCCACACCCTGCACCAGATTGACCTGTTCGTAGCCAAGATCATCGAGTTTTGAAAGGAGTCCGCTTCTGTCACATTCTTCACCTGTCAGCAGAAGTTCTGCATGATCAAAGAGAATTTTGTCAGGAAGCGTTCGACGCATTAAGGCTTCAGCAGAAACTACAAGTACAAAAGAGGAAGGGGTTTCATGGAGTCTGTACAGTGTTGAAAGACGTGCAGCGGTAGTGAGTGAGTCAGGTGAAAGCGGAGTATAAGGTGGAATCTCGTACCCCGGATAGGTGAAGACAGGGAGGCTGGTGAAGAGTTTTATGTCTTCTTCTGCCTGTGCCACCATATCTTCATCGGGAACGATGCAACAACAAGGTTGAAGATCTGCCTGCATGGCTGCAAGAAGTGCCTTTGAGCTGCCGCGAAGCGAAGAGATTGCAGTGCGTGTTCCGGCGTGAATATGACTTATTGAAAATGGAGTAGACATGGGATAAAAAATGCCGGCTGTATGATAATCATACAGCCGGTAAGAGAAAGAATTGTTATGAAGAAGAGAGGTTAGAAAGAGCCGCCCATGGAAAAATCCCATACATATTGGTCTTCATCAGGCGTAGGGTCAAGATTGTAACCCCAGACTAGACGCAGTGGCCCCATGGGTGAAAGCCAGCGTAGTTCAATGCCGACAGATTTGTTGTAACTATCAAGGTTCCAGTCTTCTTCGTCAGCGGTAACTTTACCAGCATCAAAGAAAACAGCACCACGAACTCCAGCTTCGGTCAGCAGAGGAAATATATATTCAACGTTGGTGTACCACATCTTATCACCACCGATACGGTTACCGGTAGCAGGATCGATGGGACTTGCTTTACCATATTCAAAACCACGGATAGTGTTGATTCCACCTAAGAAAAAGCGCTCGTATACCGGAAGTTTTCCTGGCTCATTTTCCCAAACCTGACCAGCTGCTCCTTTAACATGAAAGACTGTTGTCCAGGGGAGAGGGAAGTACCAGCTAGAGAATCCCTCAACCTTTGTGAATTCGGCATCACCGCCTAGTGCGCCACCTGCATATTTAATACTGATTGAATTTTCAGAGCCACTTCTTGCACCGGTTCTACGATCCCGTGTGTCGCGAATCATTCCAAATTTCACAGCACTGGTCAAGCGAATATCCATGGAATCAATAATGATCTGGGAAGCGTTAGGTGATACATCTGAGAGTATTGTATCAGTGTAACTGTAACTGCCGTATCCACGCCATCTTTCAAAAATAGGATAGCCGAAACGAAGAGCAGCACCCTTGGAATCTTTGTCGTAGTCATCAAATTCACGGAACCAGTTAAAAAGATCCGCCCCGACAGAGAGTTGAGAATCACGAAAATGGGGATTTGTGTATCCAAGATTGAATCGGCTGGACTTTCCGCTGAGGTTAGCAGCGAGTGAGAGTCTGTCACCAGTGCCTAAGAAGTTGTTTTCAGAAATTTCACCCATAAGCATAAATGAATCAACAGAACTGTATCCTGCACCGATACTGAACTGTCCAGTGCTTTTCTCTTTGATTTTAACGGTAACATTCATCTTTGATGGGTCAAGTGCCGGTTCTGGCACAATGTTTACTTCTTCGAAGAACTCAAGCCGTTGTAGGCGCTGGGTGCTGATTCTGAGTGCTTTTGAATCAAAAACACCTCCCTCTGCAATCTGTAATTCACGCCTGATTACATTGTCTCGTGTTCTGCTGTTTCCTGTAATTGCGATACGTTGGATATAGACTAAGTCGCCTTTGTCTATATTAATAATAACATCAACCCTATTCCCTGTTTTAGATCGTTCTGTTTTAGGTCGAATGTCTGCAAAGGCAAAGCCATGTTCAGAGTATAAATCAGTCAGTTTTAGTATGTCTTCCCGAAGCACCTGACGATTAATAAATTTTTCTTTTTGGATGGAGGTTCTAGCACGTAATTGCTGGGCATCTTCGATCAGATCACCTGTAAATGTGAGAGTACCCACCCTGTATCTGGGGCCTTCGTCAATGGTGAAGGTGATGTAGAGCCATTCATCCTCCTGAACGACTTTTGGTTCGCCAATTTTTACTTCAAGAAATCCCTGGTTGTTGTAAAAGGAGCCAAGTCGTGCAATGTCCTGAGCAAGCATTTCCTGTTTCATCAAGCCGCCTTCGGTGAGCCAGGATAGCCATCCCTTCTCACTGGACTCAATAACATCTTCAAGGTCACCGCTTGAATAGTTTTTGTTGCCGATAAAACTGATTTCTTTGATATATATTTTTTCGCCTTCTTCTACGACATAGCGTAGTTCGGCGTGTTCAGCATCAGGATAACTGAGCTGGGCTGTCACCGCAGTGTTGTAATATCCTTTTGATTTATAGAGACCTTTGATGGCGGCAACACTGCTATTGATTTTGTTTGAGTTTATGATGGTGTTAATTCCAATATTTGCAATTTCTTCCACTTCCTCTTTTGTGAAGGCATCAAGACCAGAATATTTAATGCTTTGAATGAGAGGTTTTTCGGTCACGACAAATGAAACAATCTTGCCATCTTCACTCTCTTCCATCTCAATGCGCACATTTTCAAAATAACCCATTTTGAAAATGGCCTTTAGATCTTCCCGAAGAGCTTTTGGATTATAAAAATCACCCGCTTTGGAATTGATCTTGCGGGATATTGCACCTGAATCAATACGCACATTTCCGCTTGGAGCAATAGAGGCTATGATAAAATCACGTTCAGTGTATGCAATAACTTCTCGTATTACTTCTGATAGTGTACCGGCAAGGTTCTCAAGAGATTTACCATGGCGATAGAAAAATTTTGGTGTAGTAGGGGAAAGCAGGTCGAATACTTTGTAATCAATACTTATTTGATCCCCTATAAGGGTTAGACTTCCTGCGGCCACATAGTCAAGATCAGTTGTTGATGCGATTTTTTTCAAGCTTTTTTCGGCAGGTGGCCAGCTACCAGAGTAATTAATGAGCGATACGGCTTCCGCCCGTTTCATCATGGTAAACGATGTGGGAAAGAGCGCATTGCTGAGCGCACTGTCAGCTTGAGCTGTGACAGTTTCCAAGTCTCCGGGGCCATTGATTTTGAGTGGCAGGTAGGTGGTGTTTTGCTCAACTGCAAAAGCTGAGCACGGAAAAAGAATGGCGATTGACACAATGAGTGCCAATACAAATTTACCTGATGTACCGCTAGCTTGACGAATAGTAGAAAAAGGGGATTTTTTATTGCGATGGTTCATATGGTATCCTGTGTATCTCTGGGTGCAAGTAGGTTGTTTGGGATGAATATTCATTGATGGACTCGTAAGAAGCTTCATATTCGAGGCACGGAAATTTCTTATTATTTCAGCGTCCTAGAGTACGTTGAAATAATAAGAAATTTGCAGTAACGAAGAAGATGAAGAGTTTTTACGAATCCATCAAAGATGAATTATGCACTATGCCATGTTTAGTAAGTTTTGCAAAGAACGTTTTTTCAGGAGGTATTGATTTCTGAAAACGGTTTAATACAATCGAGATGAACACTTTCCATCAGATCTACTGGCGAGTTGTCGAAATCGTGTGACATTGTGTCAGGGCCGCGAGTTGCTTCACTGAAGGTTGATATCATGTTCGCGTGGGTCCAGCGGGTGAGATAGTAGACCACGAGTTCCGGCAGCTTAGTGTAAATGGTTTCTGTGGGCATGGGATCAACGAAACTTGAGTTGTGTAGTTTTTCAGCAGATAACGTCTGTGTTTTGTAGAAACTTTCAAGGAACATTAACTCAGCTGGAAGTCTCCCGTTAATCCCTATACGTGAAAGCCCTTTTAGGAGTATCTCAAGTGTTTTTTTTCCGAAAATTGCCATGGGGTATGGAACATATATTTCTCTTGGACTTTTTAACTCCAAATACGATCTAATGGTTAGGATAAGATCAGCGAGTTCAACTGGTTTTTTGTCAACAAAGTGATAGGTCTCACCGCTGAACTCTTCACGATTATTCAATATATGGTGGACAAAGTAGGGGAATTTGTTGGCATTTGAATAAGAATGCATGATGTTTTTCTTGGTAAACAGCACAGGCATGGATTCATCGGCAATGGAAAAGAAGAGGCGATGAAAGCCTTGTGTTTTGTGGTCATGTTCACCGTAGACAATGGCTAAGCGGATACAGGTGTAGTCGAGTCCTACAGTCTCACGCATATGTTTAAGCGTTGCTTCGGCCATCAGTTTTGATTTTGCGTAATTATTGAGTTTTGGCTCGATGGGGAGACATTCGTCTTCGGTCAGATTTTCTCCGTTTGGCAGTGTTGCAGCAGAGCTAATATGGATATATGGAATTTTAAGAGCGGCTGCGGCACGTGCAAGATTAAGGGCGCCGATGTAGTTCACTTCAAGTGCTAGTTGCGAATCTGAACCAATATTGGCTATGGCAGTATTGATAACAAAATCAGGTTGCAACTGCTTTAAATAATCTTTGACATCTACTGAGTTTCTAATGGAAACTTTTTTACTGCTTGGGGCACGCAAGTCGATACGACCAGCTGATATGGTTTTGAAATAATGACCCAGTGTACCTCCAATTAGGCCTGACCCGCCTATGAGAACGCCTAGATGATTTGTTGATGGAGTAATTTTTTGTATCACTGT
>JAOZTO010000029.1 GCA_029942265.1 Desulfocapsa sp. | reverse complement strand
AGGTTCGCTTGATCCGGCATGTGAACTATATTAGTTCATATGTGAATAGGCCGGATCAAGCGAAGATGGGGTGCTAGCCGAATATTTACTAGGCCTTTTTTATATTCTCAACAAACTCCACACATTATACATTGGCAGCCTTTTTCAAAGCATCACACATCTTCTGTAACTGTTCTGAACTCATCTTTATGGAAACCGGATAAACCAGTGTTCTGGACATAATATCAGCAGATTGTGGTAATATCTTTGGATCATAAATGACTCTTTTCTTTCCACCCGGTTCAGCAAAAGGGTATCCAGATGCAGTAAGTGTGGAGCCATCCAGGAGATGTTCCCAGCTTGGGTAAAAATGCCAACTGTTTTCACTGAAATTGATTGCTCCCACACCTTCATCTGCAAGAACTGCACTTACTCTCTGACAATGCTCTTTACTTTCTAGTATAAATGCAAAAAAAGTGGCGGTATCCCCTTCTTCATCAACAAGTGTTCTAAAAGTTACACCTGGTATTGCAGATGCTGCAAGGCGTAGCTGTTTCTTGTGTTCTTTTTGTGCTGCAATCATGGAGTCAAGTTTAGCAAGTTGGGCAATTCCAATAGCTCCCTGAAGTTCCATCATTCTATAGTTAAATCCTATAAAACTACGCCCTTCTCCACCACGTCCACCAGGATTAACGGCATGATCATGTCCGTGATCCTGATATTCAGACATATTACGCCACATTTTTTCATCATTTGTGATTATCATTCCACCTTCACCTGTGGTCATTGTTTTCACAGAGTCAAAGGAAAAGGTTCCACAATCTCCAAATGTTCCTAAATGCTGTCCATTAATCCGTCCTCCTGCAGCCTGAGCAGTGTCTTCAAGAACTGGAATATTATGCTCATCAGCAATTGCAACAATTTCTTCTACACGAGCCATAGCGCCAAGCATATGCACAGGAATGATACAGGCCGTTTTTGCGGTAATTTTTGTTTTAAGATCAGCTGGATCCATATTTAAGGTTTCATCAACCTCGGTAAAGACAGGAATAGCTCCAACATCAAGTATAGCTTCCCAAGTAGCAACAAAGGTAAATCCTTGGGTGATAACTTCATCACCAGGCCCGACACCAAGTGCCATAAGTGCAACCTTTAAAGCAGCTGTACCGGAAGTTACCGCCTGCGCATATCCTGCACCGCAATAGCTGGCAAAATTCTTCTCAAATTCAAGTACCTTGAATACATTGTTTCGCTGTTCATTAAATTCATATCTAAACAGAACACCAGTATCAAGGACGTCATTAATCTGTTTTTTTTCTTCTTCACCAAAAACTTCAAAACCGGGCATAGTAAAACTCCTTTTGGAATTATTTTGTGAGCATTTTTCTTATTGAATTATTATCACCTAACAGCGCAATTGTCGGATGGTATTTCTTTAATTCTTCGTTTGTGTATGATGCATAAGTAACAATGATAATAGTGTCGCCAACCATTCCTTTTCGTGCTGCTGCGCCATTCAATCCAATAACACCAGAACCTGCAGCCCCTTTTATAGCATAGGTATCAAAACGTTCACCATTGTTAATGTTATAGACATTTACCCGTTCAAAGGGAAGTATTCCTACAGCGTCCAGCAGATCACTATCTATGCTAAGACTTCCATCATAGGTGAGATCAGCTTCTGTTATGGTTGCCTTATGCAGTTTTGCTTTGAGCATTTGACGGTCTATATCAGCCACCTGTTAGTTTAGAATTATCAATTAAACGTATGCGATTATTAATTTTTACAGCTATTAGCAGAATAGAATCAGAACTTATTTGAGTACAGTTTTGAAGAGTATTTTGATGGACAATTTGAATATAATCAATAGTACATTCAGAGTGTTTCAAAAGAGTATCCGCAACTTTTTTTTCAATGTCAGAAACTGCGATATTCTGCTGTTTGCGTACAAGATTTTTAGCATACCGGATTGCAGTAGAGAGACAAAGGGCAGCATCCATCTCGTCTTTTTTTAAATATGAGTTACGGGAACTCATAGCCAATCCATTGGCTTCTCGAACTATGGGGTAACCAATTATACTAATAGGGAAATCCAAGTCTCTCACAAATTGGCGAATAACAGCTAATTGCTGGAAATCTTTTTCACCAAAGACAGCAATATGAGGCAAAGTCTGGTTAAATAGTTTTCCCACAACGGTCGTAACACCATCAAAATGGCCGGGGCGATCCCCTCCACACAATCCAGAAGTTAGTCCCTTAACTTGAATAGTTGTTGCAAATTCTTCACTGTACATATCCTTTTTATTGGGAGTGTACAGGATATCAACGCCAGCATCTTCAGCTATTTGACAATCTTTTTCAAATGCATGGGGATATGTGTCAAAATCTTCACTGGGTCCAAATTGTAATGGATTTACAAAGAGGCTGACAATAACCTTATCGGCTCTTCTTCCTGCTTCTTTCATTAATGCTACATGGCCATTGTGAAAAAAACCCATGGTGGGAACAAGGCCGATAGTCAATTGTTTGGCTCTAAAATCCTGAGCTACAGTTTGAATTTCAACAGGAGAAGTTATAACTTTCATTATTGAATGTTCAGGCGTGTAATCTTCTCCTCAATCATGCGTGAAAGTTGTTCGTTCTGTAACTCTCCTGGAAAACTTGCAAGATATTCTTGGTAGACTGTCTTAGCTTCCTGTTTTTTTCCTTGTGCTTCAAATACTCTTGCCATTCCGATAAAGCCCTCATCTTTATAGCCTTCAATATCTCGTAGCAACATGTAAGAGGCGATGGCACTTGCATATTGTTTATCGGCTTCTTCTGCCTGTGCAATACCAAATGTAAGGAGGCCATATAAAGGATTGGTTTCAGAAAGATTGTTCCGTACACCTAAATAGTATTTTCCAGCTTCTTTGTAATTGCCCTCTGTCATTGCTAAATGACCAAGTTCGGTACTTGCCCAAAAAGCAGAGGCAGTCCCCGAAAAATCATCGACAACTTGTTGAAGCGCTACGACTTTCCCTTCTCCTTCAATGCTCATAGATATGGCTAAAGCAGAGGCAGCGTCTGAAATACGATTCACTCTATATGAATCATAAAGTGATCCGACAACAACGATGATAACCACAAGGATACCGACAATCTGTAATACTTTCTTATTTTTTCTAAGAAAGCGAACAAAACCTAGTGGAAGATTTAGTTGGTCAAGAACCCCGCGTGGCTCGACATAGGCGTTATCTGCTACCTGATTTGGATCAAAAGCGCTCTTTTCGTTCATTACATCTCCATTCTTTTTTCGTAAATATTCGGCTAGCACCCCATCTTCGTTCGATCCGGCTTATTCACATATGAACAAATATAGTTCACAAGCCGGATCAAACGAACCTAGGGCACTATCCAAATATTTACAATTCAGTGGTCTGGGCTGTTTTGAACCCAACCCGAATTTTTACCTTTTTTCTTTACTTTTATCAAAAAACTTGCGAATTATTAGTTTATCGTATCAGACATAATAAAAACCATTTTAACAGACTGGCAATCTACCCTATTCAATCTGCCATGTCTATTCACAAACTGCAACTCAGAGCTTTTTCATTATTTTTTTAGAAATAGAGTTTATCTTATGATTTCCAACAACAAAAATACTGTATATACAGTTTCTTCATTAACCAGAGAACTGAAAAACATGGTTGAAGGCAAATATCGATTTATTTGCGTTCAAGGTGAAATTTCAAACTTAAGTCGTCCATTTTCTGGACATTCATATTTTACGCTTAAAGATAGTTCGGCACAGTTAAAAGCTGTTCTTTTCAAAGGCCAGGCCAGATATCTGGAAAAGGCGATTGCAGACGGGCAGAAAGTCATTTGTCATGGTCGTATATCAATTTATGAACCACGTGGCGATTACCAGATAATTGTTGATACCATTGACTTCCATGGAAGTGGTGCGCTGCAACTCAAATTTGAAAAATTGAAAAAAGAACTTCAGGCAGAGGGGTTATTTGACGAAGCAAGAAAACAGCCGATTAGCTCATATCCAAAGGAAATTGTTTTGATCACTTCTCCAACAGGAGCTGCTGTGCATGATTTCCTGACTATCTGGAAAAAACAAAACTTTCCTGTAAATATTAGTATTGTGCCCGTTCGCGTTCAAGGCAACAGTGCATCTACTGAAATTGCAGAAGCTGTAGTTTCAACAAATAAAAATATTCCCCAAACGTCTATCATTGTACTTTGTCGAGGAGGTGGATCGCTGGAAGATCTTTGGGCATTTAACGAAGAAGTGCTTGCAAGGGCTATTGCTCAATCACATATTCCAATAGTCTCGGCTGTTGGTCACGAAGTGGATTTCAGTATCAGTGATTTTTGTGCAGATCTCCGTGCCCCCACACCTACTGCTGCTGCCGAAATGATTATCCCGGATGGAAATCTTTTGCGAACTCAAATCAGTCAGTTTCAACATCGTCTTACCAGGAGTATATGTAACAGAGTTGAGAGTTTGGAACACAGAGTGAGTCAAAGTCGCAGGTTACTTGGCGATATGAACTTTTTGTTCACCAATAACTCACTACAACTGGATCATGCAACACTTAGACTTGTTACAGTGATGGAAAAACGGATAAATAACGATATAGCACAGTGCAGTAAACTCTCTGATAAATTACAGAACCAATCACCTGTCACTAAGATTCAGTTACAAAACCAGCGACTTCATTTTGCCACCGAAAAATTGAATTATTTAATCAATGCATCCATATTTAATAAAGAAGTAGCACTTAGAGGTCAAGTAGCCAAACTTGACAGTGTGAGTCCGCTGGCAACTCTTGCACGTGGATATTCAATTACCACTAAAATTAACCAGACAAATGGTAGTAAAACCGTTGTGCGTGATAGTGCAAAATTGCAACAGGGCGATCTACTTCAAGTCCGTTTGCACAAAGGTGTGGTTGAATGTGGTGTTATAAAGACGACAGCCTCTTAATCGCTGATAATTGCCCTAACTTTTGCTAAAGCATCGCTTGTTACAGTTGGCTCTGCACTTTCAGCAAATTGAACACCTCTATAAACATTCGGGTTCGGTTCAAAAATAGGATCAACCACTGAACTGTAAATGTTTGGATAGTGCCCCAGGTTCGCTTGATCCAGCTTGTGAACTATATTTGTTCATATGTGAACAAGCCGAATCGAACGAAGATGGGGTGCTAGCCGGATTTTTACTTGTCAGCTGGGATTAAACTAATCGAAGCAAGGCATTAACAATAGCAACCGATATCGTTGTACCGCCCTTTCGTCCTGCACAAACGATATACGGATACGTTTGTTCAAGAAGTATTTCTTTTGATTCTTGTGCATTTACAAAGCCCACAGGAGCACCGACAATCAAACCAGGTTTCTGGGAACCAGCCGCTATAAGATCCATAACTGTTACCAGGGCGGTGGGTGCGTTACCAATGGCAATGATTCCTGCATTGTCACGCATTCCGGCCTCTATTGCAGTTTGCGAACGAGTTCGCCCCTGATTTTTGGCTATAGTTGCAATTTCAGCTTCTGCCACTTTGCAAATTACTTTTCCACCAAAAGGAGTCAGCAAAGTGTGGCTGATACCGGAAGCTGCCATATTCACGTCTGTGACAATATTTTTTCCTGATCGAATTGCAGCAAGTCCTGAATCAATTGCTTCCGGGTGAAAATGGATACGTTCGGCAAAAGAAAAATCTCCAGTTGCGTGAATCACACGACGGATAATCGCAAATTCTCGTGGATCAAAGTCCTCGATCTGCCTTCCTGTCTGTTTAGAAAATTCATTTTCAATAATTCGGAAACTTTCGGCCTCAATTTCATAGGGTTTTATCTGTGTAAGTCTATTCATAATAATTATGTGATGATAGGTGATTTAATTAACGTATTGATAAATGTTTGTACGGGATCTTTACTTCTGGCCAAATGGAGATGGATATATCCTCCCAGTACATTCTTATATACAAAGCCTTCTGCTTCATTATTTGCCATTTTATAAACTGAATAAACAGTTTGATCTGACAAAATAATTTCTGAATAATGAAATTCATGCCCATGAAGCTCCTGGTTAGCATCGCCAAAGAAACAACTTTTCATGAGATGAGGATTACGATACCCAAGACGGGATAGCCTTGGTTTCATTTGTACCGCTATTGGAAATATGCCACTCATCGGATATGAGTGTTTGTCAAGTGACATGATTCTTTTACATAAATACATAAAACCGCCACATTCCCCATAAATAACCCCACCAGCTTCACCAAAAGCATATACTGCTTGCAACATGGAACGATTAGCACTTAGTTTTTCAGCGTAGAGTTCCGGATACCCGCCACCAAAATATATGCCACTACAGTTGTCCGGTAAAGTAGTATCAGTTAATGGGCTAAAAAAAACAAGTTCGGCACCCGCCTCTTTAAGAATCTTAAAGTTGTCTTCGTAATAAAAACAGAATGCCTTATCTTTTGCAACAGCAAGGCGTACCTTTGCCTTTTGACGAATTTTCCCAACACTTGGACTAGCAGAAGTGGTAGAATGTTTAACGGATAGTTCCAAGAGTTTATCGATATCAAGATGTGATTCAACCGCACTTGCAAGCTGTGAGAGTTGTTCGCGATCTAAGGGGTTTTCTTCCCCCATATACAGACCAAGATGGCGATCAGGAATTTCAAAGCGTATATCTCTTGGGAAAAAACCGATTATCTCACTTTCACAGCCAAGAGCCATACCATCTTCTATTAATTTTTTGTGTCGCGCACTTCCAACCCGATTAAAGATAACTCCAGCTATATGAACATCATCTGCATACACTTCAAATCCCTTAACAACAGCAGCAACACTTTCTGCTGCTGAACGGGCATCCACAACTAAAATAACAGGTAAGGACAGTTCACGTGCAAGTGCAGCAGAGCTTGCGACTCCACCATCAAAAAGCCCCATAACTCCTTCTACAACCCCAACATCTTTTCCTGCTATACGTTCATTAAACGAGCTGACACAGAACTCACGACCACACATCCTTAGATCAAGATTAGGTGAAAGTTCATTAGTAACCATTGTGTGAAGGCTTGGATCAATAAAATCAGGCCCACATTTAAACGGCTGAACCCGTAGACCACGCTTCTTGAGTGCTGCCATAATACCAATGGTTAAAGTGGTTTTACCAGATCCGGACGCAGTGCCTGCAATAAGAAATGATGATGTTTTCATAGAAACAGTCGCATAAAAAAATGTCTGAGAATGAGTAAAAGCAGCACAAAGAAAAGTGAAGAAATGAGCATCAAATGATTACTTAGTAGTATATCTTTATCAGTTACCGAACGACTATCATCGCCAATATGAGGCTT
This sequence comes from Desulfocapsa sp., assembly GCA_029942265.1. GTDB lineage: Bacteria > Desulfobacterota > Desulfobulbia > Desulfobulbales > Desulfocapsaceae > Desulfocapsa. Next base: position 4,868 of record JAOZTO010000029.1, on the reverse strand, counting down.
TACAATTTCTTTTCCAAAATATATTGAAGTTCCACCTAATTGAATTGTAAGTGCTCCAGCAACGGCTGCTTCAGTATGAGCAGCATTGGGACTTGCATGTGCAAATCTGTCTCGTTTGTACACAAAAAAAGCATTTTTCCAGTCAAGACCAAGTACAAAAGCAGCAGGTATTACAATCAATCCACTGATCCTTGCAGGGAGTAAATTGACAAAATCATCTGCCTTTGCTGCCATTCGACCAAATGCAATATAGCGGTCGTTCTTATATCCAAACATTGAATCCATGGTGTTTACGGCCTTGTAGCCCATGGCACCTGTCACAGCAAGAAATAATGGGTCAATTCCAGTAACAGGTGATAATGTTGAAAACAGTATAGCATAAAACAGTGGTGCCGTCACGCCATCCACCATATTCTCAGCAACTGTTTCAATACAGGCTTTGATGATACCTTTTCGATCAAGACTTTTTGTGTCTCGGCCAACTATTTCTGCAACAGCTTCTCGTGCTGTTGAAAGCGTATCTGGACGTTGTAATGCTAAATATACTCTACGGCTATGAACAACAAGATCTCGTGCAGCAATGCAGGTATAAAGAAGAAAAACTGCAAAGATCTGTGCTAGTACAGGAAATATCAGATGTAATATTGCCAAAAAAGATGCCGCCAAAGCAACTGTACCAAAGAGAACTGTTATAAATGAAAGTACACCGGCACAATACTCAGAACCCAGATGTTTTCTAAAAAAAGTTTCGGTGGTTGAACAAAACCAACCAATAACTCTTACAGGATGCGGCATAGCACGCGGATCTCCGAAGAGAAGATCTAGCAATATGGCAATCCCAATGAGAAGTTCAAAGCTAACAGTCAAAGATCAAAGCCTCAGTAATTGATATATACTATCCATGTCCATAGCCTCTCTCACCGAATCCGCTAAACGATCAAAAGCCGGTTCTAAATCATAAATAGATATAGCGCCAGTGTAAGCTGCCAACCCTTTACGTTGACGAATGGTATCTATAAACCAGCGTCGAAAAGAGTCCGAATCAAATATACCGTGAAGATAGCTTCCCCATATGTTTTTTTGTGTAGCTGCTGTACCGCAGACAGATCCATCGTCGTAAGTAAAGAGTGCTTCATTTGCAAAGAGCGTTTGGCCATGGTGGATTTCATACCCGGTGACATTTTTTCCAGATTTTTTGTGTGTACCTGATTTTCTTAGCAAGGTTTTTGTTGAATCAAGCGTTGTTTCTATTGCAATCAGAGAAAGTGCATCGATTGACTTTGTTGATGATTCTATGCCGTAAGGGTCTTTAATGGAGCGACCAAGCATTTGGTAACCACCACATATTCCGACTATTTCAGTGCCAGATTCTCCAAGTTTCCTGATCGCCTCAGCCATTCCTGACGATTTAAGCATGGCAAGATCGCCCATGACATTTTTTGATCCAGGAATAATAATTACATCAGGGTGTTGAAGATCATGTACCTCTGAGACTATACGAAGATGTACATCGGCTTCTGCAATAAATGGTTCAAGGTCTGTAAAATTAGATATATGCGGTAAATTAATAACGGCAATCACGATATGTTCGTGTTCTGGTTTAGTTCGATTAAACAGACCCTCTTTAAAAGAAACAGAATCTTCTTCAGGAATACCATGGTTTTTAAGATAGGGAATTACACCTAGTACATCTTTTCCGGTATAATTTTTCACATACTCATGAGCATCATAAAGAAGATCAGCATTGCCACGAAAGCGATTGACCAAAAACCCTGCAACTAGTTGACGTTCCCACTGGTTTAACACTTCCATATGTCCGACAAATGAAGCGTACACACCTCCCCTGTCGATATCTCCAACTAAAACAACAGGAGACTCTGCGTGGCGTGCCATGCGCATATTGACAATATCATGACGTTTTAGATTTACTTCTCCAGGTGATCCAGCACCCTCAAGAATGATCACATTATAATGGGACGCAAGTTCATCATAACAGTCAGAGACGATACCCATTGCCTGTTTTTTAAAGCTAACATACTCCATCACGTTCATATTCTTTAGAGCTTTGCCCCGTACAATGACTTGACTTCCAGTATCTGAATTTGGCTTTAAAAGAATAGGATTCATCAACACATCAGGATCAAGACGGGCAGCTTGTGCCTGTACGACCTGCGCCCTGCCCATTTCAAGACCATCATGAGTTACATAGGAATTTAAAGACATATTCTGTGCTTTAAATGGCGCTACCCGAACACCATCCTGTAAAAGAATACGGCACAACGCAGTAGTAAGTATAGATTTCCCAGCATTTGATGACGTGCCCTGAAACATCAAGGATGGCGTTTTCTTGAGAATATTTCGTTTTTTGTGAACTGGAAGAATAGTTGCAAGAATGTCAATAAAGCGTTGATTGTCAGTGTCATTTTTTATTGCGATTCTAAAAAAGGAATTATCAAGATTCAAATAATTGCCACAATCTCTAATAAGTATCCCTTTATCGGCCAAACGGGTTTTTAAAGAAGATACCGAATGGTTGCCTAACAGACGAATCAGGAAATAATTTGCTTCTGCTGGAAACACCTTTAGCATTTTGAAATCATCGAGCATTCGAGCAAAGGATATTCTGTTTTGAGTACAAATACTACGTGTTTTCTGCTGATAACTAACATCTGAAATTGCACGTTCACCAACTTTTTGTGCAAGACTATTGACAGTCCATGGCGGTAGTATCTTCTGTAATGCCTTGCATATCGTAGAAGGAAAAACCCCATAGCCAAGACGTAAACCGGGGACAGCATAGAATTTGGTGAGTGAATGGAGCGTAATTATATTTGTTGCAGAACCGGCAAGGCTTTCACGGGTATCGATAAAGTCAAGAAATGCTTCATCAACCAGGAATAAAACATCTAGGTGTTTTTCTGCCAACCGAGCAAGATCATGACTATGAAAACTTTTTCCAGTTGGGTTGTTTGGATTCCCAATGATGAGCAGATCACCTGGAACCAAAAGTGTATTAAGATACTGAAAATCAATAACAAACCCATGCTCTTCCAATAGTGGAACAGTTTTTACCGGAACACCTGAAAGCTCCATTACTTTTATATAATCAACATAACATGGAACTGGAATCACAGCCCTCTTGCAGTGAAGAACCCTTGCTAAATGATAAAGCAACTCAGTAGAGCCGTTTGCTGCAAGAATATTTTCAACGGGAAGGCCGTGTTGATCAGCAATGCACTTCTTAAGTACTGATGCAGTGGGGTCGGGATAATGAACGATGGATTCAAGTTCAGAGCTTATAACAGACCGTAACCATTCAGGAGGGCCTAATGGATTGATATTTGCGCTAAAATCAAGGATGGTATTGAGCTTTACAGAATGTTTATCTGCGGCGGCATAAATATTGCCACCATGCTCATATGGTTGGGATTCATTCATAAATTCATACTCTAATATCAATTAATTAATGGGAAAAGGGATGAAGAGCAATAACAATACTTACAGCAACTGCACATTCAGTAATTTCACAAATTGCACCCAAAGTATCTCCAGTTGCTCCACCAAGTGTTTTAAAACACCAATAAGAGAATAGACCTACTGGAATTAGGATTGCAGCACCAACAAACACTATATAGTGAGGAGCAACTAAAGCAGTAATCAGTATGCAGCTAAGCATTCCTACTATCGCTAGAATACGACTTTCCGTTGAGTAAAAAAGTTGGCCAAGCCCATCTCCGGATCTGGCGTATGGAAGTATCGCCATACTAAGTAATATTGCAGTTCGGCCAGCCACAGGAATAAGGATTATAGCAGGTAACAAGCTATCTACTGTAAGACTCGACAATGCAGCATATTTCCCTAGTAAGATTAAAAACACTACTGTCAGTCCCATGGCACCAGTATTGCTGTCTCGCATGATTTCAAGGGCGCGTTTACGAGGCCTACTGCAGAGGAGTCCGTCTCCACTATCTGCAAGCCCGTCAATGTGAAGAAAACCTGAAACAGCAGCAAGAAGTGTTATGGCAAATACAGCAGAAACTGAGGGAGGCAAAAAAGAACCACACAAAGAAATGATACATGCTGAACCCATCCCAATGAGAAGCCCAATCCATGGAAACCAGATAAGGCTTGACTGAAAAAAGAGAGTATCCTTTTCTCTCTTCCAATGGATTGGAATAACAGTGAGAAATCGCACACCTGCTAAAAAAGATGCCAGTGGATTATAAGCAGCCTTTTTGAATAAGCCTTTTTCACACATGTTACTTGTCGGAACCTGCCACTGCCGCTTCTTCAAAGGTTGCTACTTCTGTCAGAACTGCAACTGCTGCCTCAACTAAATTCATTGCAAGGGCTGCTCCTGTCCCTTCACCTAAACGTAAATTAAGATCAAGAAGGGGGCTACAGCCAAGTTTTTCTTGCATGGCACGATGTCCAGGTTCCATGGAACGATGAGCACAGATAATATAATCCCTTACAAAGGGTTCAATGGAACAGGCAATAAGAGCACCCGCCGTTGAAATAAAACCATCCACCACAACCGGTTTTTTCTGTGCAGCCGCACCTAATATTAAACCAGCAATACCACCTATCTCAAAGCCTCCGACGTTGGCTAGGATATCAAGCCCATTTTTGGGATCAGGTTTATTGCATTCAAGGATTGTTTTGATAACATCTCTTTTGTGGGCAAGTTGCTCATCGTCAAGCCCCGTCCCTCTTCCAGTAAGTTCTTCCAGAGGTTTTCCTGTGATAATAGCTGCAATTGCTGTAGAAGGGGTGGTGTTTCCTATTCCCATGTCACCCGTTCCAAAGATATCAATACGTTTGCCAAGTTCAAGGGCAATATCAATTCCGGATTCAACAGCACGGGT